>NZ_JACCQC010000028.1:0-98092 GCF_015712225.1 Burkholderia sp. 9775_39
CGATCATCGACAACGGCGAATTCAATCACGGCCTCACGTATTCGGGGCACCCGGTGGCAGCCGCCGTCGCGGTCGCGAACCTGAAGCTGCTGCGCGACGAGGGCATCGTCGAGCGCGTGAAGACCGACATCGGGCCGTATTTCCAGCGCCGGCTGCGCGACGCGCTGGGCGACCACCCGATCGTCGGGGAGATCGCGGGAGCCGGACTCGTCGCCGGCGTTCAGCTGGCGCGCGACCGGAGCCGGCGCGAGCGCTTCGGCGCGGACGTCGATATCGGCACGATCTGCCGCGACTTCTGCTTCAACGGCAACCTGATCATGCGCGCGACCGGCGACCGGATGCTGCTGTCGCCGCCGCTCGTGATTCGCGAGGCGGAGGTCGACGAGATCGTCGACAAGGCGAAGCGCGCGTTCGACGCGACGGCGGAGCGGGTGGGGCGCGCACGGTAAGCCGGTAGCTGCGTGCGGACGTGGGCGGCGTATGACGTGGCGCCCGCGTCGCTCGGGGCACGCGCGACGCCCAAAACGAAAAGGGCCTGCGTCGTGAGACGCAGGCCCTTGAATTCTTTGGTGGGCGGTACTGGGATCGAACCAGTGACCCCTGCCGTGTGAAGGCAGTGCTCTACCGCTGAGCTAACCGCCCAAAGAAGAATCAAATTATGTCAGAGATTTTGGGGCTCGTAAAGCCCTTTCTGCAAATTTTTTCAAATAGCCGCAAGCACCGGTTCGCGAGCCGCGCGCTCAGCCCGCGAGCGCGGGCAGCGCATCGATCGACGCGCGTACGTAGCCGGCAAAGCGCAGCGCCACCGGTTCGGCGGTGCCGCTGCGTTTCAGCGCGAGCGTGCGCGATTCGAGCGACGCATCCTTCAGCGGCAGGAACGCAAGCCGGTCGCTTTTCGCCTGCTGCAGCACGCGCGGCACCAGCGCGATGCCCATCCCGAATTCGATCATCGACAGGACCGTCTGCCACAGCCGCGCCTCGTGACGGATCAGCGGACTGAATCCCGCGTTCACGCACTGCGCGATGATCAGGTCGTGATAGTGCGGTGCGGCGTCGCGCGGAAACAGGATGAACGGTTCCGTCGCGAGCGTGGCGAGCGCGACCTGCCTGCGCCGCGCCAGTGGATGCGCGGCCGGCAGGCAGCACACGAACGGCTCCGCATAGACGGGCACCGATTCCACCTCGGGCGGGAAGTGGCCCCAGTGCGCATAGCCGAGATCGATCTGGCCACGCTGGATCGCCTGTACCTGCGCGTGCGTGTTCATCTCGCTCAGCACGACCTCGACGCCCGGATAGTCGGCCTCGAAGCGCCGCACGGCGTCGGGCAGCCCGCGATACAGCATCGAGTGGACGAAGCCGATCCGCAGCCGGCCCGCGAGCCCCGATGCGGAGCGCACCGTCAGGCGCTCGGCTTCGGCCGCCTGCAGCAGCAGCCGGCGCGCTTCGCCGAGCAGCACCTCGCCCGCGTTGGTCAGCGCGACCGTCTTGTTGGTGCGCGAGAACAACTGCACGCCGAGCGCGTCCTCGAACTTGCGGATGTCGAAGCTCAGCGCCGGCTGCGAGATGAACAGGCGCTTCGCCGCGCGCCCGAAATGCAGCTCCTCGGCGACCGCCACGAAGTAGCGCAACTGCCTCAGTTCCATGGTGTCTCCTCCCGGCGTCGGCATCGATAAGCGATATCTATCGTACCGGACAAATCCTGTATTGGACGCTTATCGATCGCGCGCCTACGCTCTGCGGGAGGCTTGACGCAGGATCGGCCGGACGCCGCGGCGCGCGGCCCGGTCGCCGCGCAGGCAACCCAGGAGACGCATGCATGAACGACACCGCTCGCACGCCCGACACCGGCGCATCCAATATCCCCGACAGCCGGGGCATCAATTTCTTCACCGTCGACCCCGATCTCGGCGCATTGCTGAAGCTGCATCTCGGCGATGCGCGCTATGCCGAACTCGAGCCGCAGCTGCACGCGCTCGGTGCGCGCGTGTCGGGCGAACTCGACGAATGGGCGTCGCGCGCGGACAAGCATCCGCCCGTGCTCGAGCATCGCAACCGGCGCGGCGAGGCCGTGCAGCGGATCGACAAGGACCCGGCGTACGTCGCGCTCGAACGCGTCGCGTATGCGGAGCTGGGGCTCGCGTCGCTGAGCCACGGAGCCGAAACCGTGCCGCCGCTCGTCAAGTACGCGCTGACGTTCCTGTTCGTGCAGGCGGAATTCGGGCTGTGCTGCCCGGTCAGCATGACCGATTCGCTGACGCGCACGCTGCGCCGCTTCGGCGATCCCGCGCTGGTCGCGCGCTACCTGCCGATGCTCGCGTCGCGCGACTTCGACACGCTGTACCAGGGCGCGATGTTCATGACCGAGCAGGCGGCCGGCTCCGACGTCGGCCGGATCGCGACGCGCGCGACCTGCGAAACCGACGTGCACGGCGAGACCGTCTGGCGGCTGACCGGCGACAAGTGGTTCTGCTCGAACGCGGACGCCGATCTCGCGATGGTGCTCGCGCGGCCCGACGGCGCGCCGGACGGCATCAAGGGCCTCGCGCTGTTCCTGCTGCCGAAGACGCTGCCGGACGGCACGCGCAACCGCTACCGGATCGTGCGGCTGAAGGACAAGCTCGGCAGCCGTTCGATGGCGAGCGGCGAGATCGCGCTCGAAGGCGCGCAGGCGTACCTGATCGGCGAGATCGGCCGCGGCTTTCACCAGATGGCCGACATGATCAACATGTCGCGGCTGTCGAACGGCGTGCGCGCGGCGGGGCTGATGCGGCGCGCGCTGAACGAAGCGCTGCACGTGGCCGCGCATCGCGAGGCGTTCGGCCGCAAGCTGATCGAGATGCCGCTGATGCAGCGCCAGCTGATGAAGGTGCTGCTGCCGGCCGAGGCCGCGCGCGCGATGTTCATGCAGATCGCGCTGCTGCTGCCGCAGGCCGACGCGGGCGACGAGCAGGCCGCGCGCTGCGTGCGGATCCTGACGCCGCTGATCAAGTTCCGCGCGTGCCGCGACGCGCGCCGCGTGACGGGCGACGCGATGGAAGTGCGCGGCGGCACCGGCTATATCGAGGAATGGAGCGATGCGCGGCTCGTGCGCGACGCGCATCTCGGCTCGATCTGGGAGGGCACCAGCAACATCGTCGCGCTCGACGTCGCGCGCGCCGCGCAGCGCGAGCATGCGCTCGACGCGCTGCGCACGTTCCTCGGCGATCGCCTGGGCGCGGCGCCGCTGCCCGAGGCGAGCCGCACGGCGTTGCGGCGCATTCTGGCGCGGGCGTGCGACGGGCTCGCGCGGGTCGCTGACGAAGGCGACGACGCGCGTGTGCGGCAAGCCGCGTCCGCGCTGTATTACGCGAGCGCGGCCGTATTGATGGCCTGCGAGGGCGCGCGGCTCGCGCCGGATTTCCGCCGTCTCGCGCTGGCGCACCTGATCGTGCGTCACAAGCTGCTGCCGGTCGATCCGCTCGCGCCGGCTCTGCGCGACGACGAATCGGCCGCGTCCGACGCGCTGCTGCGCGGTCTGCCGGTCGCGCTCGACACGGCGCTCGACCTGCTGCCGGAGGTCGAGCGATGAACGCGACGCGTGGCGCACTGGACGGCCTGAAGGTCATCGACCTGAGCCGGGTGCTCGGCGGCCCGTACTGCACGCAGGCGCTCGCTGATCACGGCGCGATGGTGGTCAAGATCGAGCCGCCCGCCGGCGACGAGACGCGCGGCTGGGGGCCGCCGTTCCTCGGCGACACGGCCTGGTATTTCATGGGCGTGAACCGCAACAAGGAAGGGCTCGCGCTCGACCTGTCGCGCGACGAAGGGCGCGCGATCCTGTGGCGCCTGCTCGAGGAAGCCGACGTGCTCGTCGAGAATTTCAAGCCGGGTACGCTCGCGCGCTGGGGGATGGACTACGCACGCGACCTGCAGCCGCGCTTTCCGCGCCTGATCCACTGCGCGGTGACGGGCTTCGGCGACGACGGCCCGCTCGGCGGGCTGCCGGGCTACGACGCGGTGATCCAGGCGATGGCCGGGCTGATGAGCGTGAACGGCGAACGCGACGGCGACGCGACCCGCATCGGCCTGCCGATCGTCGACATGGTCACGGGGCTCAACGCGCTCGCCGGCATCCTGCTGGCGCTCGCGGAGCGCGAGAAGAGCGGGCGCGGGCAGTCGATCGACGTCGCGCTGTACGACTGCGGCGTGTCGCTGCTGCATCCGCACCTGCCGAATTTCTTCGGCTCGGGTCGCGTGCCGGAGCGCAGCGGCAACGCGCACCCGAACATCGCGCCGTACGACAGCTACCGCACGGCCACCGTGCCGATTTTCCTCGCTGTCGGCAACGACCGGCAGTTCGCGCGGCTCGTCGCGCATCTCGGCGCGCCGGCGCTCGCCGGCGATCCGCGCTTCGTCGACAACCGCAGCCGCTGCGCGCACCGGCCCGCGCTGAAGGCCGAGCTGGAAGCGCGGCTCGCCGCGCACGCATGCGAGCCGCTCGCGCGTGACCTGATGGCGGCCGGCGTGCCGTGCGGGCCGGTGCGCACGGTGGCCGACGTCGCGCACGATCCGCATGCGCTGCACCGCAACCTGTTCGTCGAGATCGGCGCGTATCGCGGCACCGCGTCGCCGGTGAAGCTGTCGCGCACGCCGGCCACCTACCGGTCGGCGCCGCCCGCGCTCGGCCGCGACACGCGCGCGGTGCTCGACCGGCTCGGCGTCGATCGCGCGCTTCAGCAGCAACTGCTCGATGCCGGCGTGCTGAAGACGGCGGCCGGCGAATCGCCGCCCGACTGACACGACGCCGCTGGCCGGCGGCGTGATGCCGGCCACCGGGAAAGGCGCGCGCGAGTCGCGCCCCCGATCACCCCAATATGGAGACATCGATGAGCCGTCCTCAATCCCCGCCCGCCGCACAACCGCGGCCCGGCCGCGCCGCCCTCGCGGCGTTCGTCGGCACCACGATCGAGTGGTACGACTTCTACATCTACGGCACGGCCGCGGCGCTCGTGTTCGGCAAGGTGTTCTTTTCCGGCACGATGGATCCCGGCGTCGCGACGCTGCTCGCGTTCGTCACGTTCTGGGCCGGCTTCGCCGCGCGGCCGCTCGGCGGCATCGTGTTCGGGCATCTCGGCGATCGCGTCGGCCGCAAGACCGCGCTCGTGATCACGCTGGTGATGATGGGGCTCGCGACGACGGGCATCGGCCTGCTGCCCGGTTACGCGTCGATCGGCGTGTGGGCGCCGGCGGGCCTCGTCGTGCTGCGCGTGCTGCAGGGCATCGCGGTCGGCGGCGAGTGGGGCGGCGCGGTGCTGATCGCGAGCGAGAATGCGCCGAAGCATCGCAGCATCCTGTATGCGGCGTTCGCGCAGCAAGGCTCGCCCACCGGCAACCTGCTGGCCACGGCGGCATTCTTCGCGCTGAGCGCGCTGCCGACCCCGTCGTTCCTGATGTGGGGCTGGCGCATTCCGTTCCTGCTGTCGGCCGTGCTCGTGGTCATCGGGATGGTGATCCGGCTGCGGCTCGAGGAGTCGATCGACATGCAGCGCGTGCTCGCGCGCAAGCGCACGGTGAAGCTGCCGCTGCGCGACGTTGTGCGCGACCACTGGGTCGTCGTGCTGCTCGCGGCCGGCACGCTGCCGGTGATCAACGTCACGTATTTCCGCAGCACGTTCGCGCTGTCGTGGGCGACCAAGGAACTCGGCTACGCGCAGGGCACGTTCCTCGGCATCCTGTCGATCTCGCTCGTCGTCCAGTTCCTGATGCAGCCGGTCGGTGCGTGGTTCGTGTCGAAGGTCGACATGCGGCGCGCGATGGGCTGGATCCTGATCCCGGAAATCGTGCTGATGCCCGTGATGTTCCACGCGCTCGCGACGCGTTCGTACTGGGTCGCCGTCGCGGGCATGTGCATCTCGACGATTCCGTCGGCGATGTTCTACGGGGCGGTCGGCGGCGTGCTCGCCCGCGTGTTCCCGGCGAACATCCGCTATACGGGTCTGTCGCTCGCGTATCAGTTGAGCGCGCTGGTCGTCGGCGGCGGCACGCCGGTGCTCGCGCAGGCGATTCTCAATGCGACGGGCAGCATCGTCGGCGTCGCGGTCGTGTCGGGGCTGTACGCGCTCGTGTCGCTGGCGTGCATGCTGGCGCTGCTGAACCGCACCGGGTATCGCGCCGACGAGTTGTCGAGCGCCGAGCGCAGCGATGCGGCCGAGTGGGGCACCGAAGGCGCGGGGGCCGATTGTCCGGCCGGCGCGCCGGCGCAGCCCGACGATCGCGGCACGTTGAAACCGGCGGGGTGACGCGGGGAGGCCGGCGCGATTCGGCACGCTGGCGACGCGGTAATTCGGTGAGGCGGCAATCCGCCGGCGCGGTCGCGCGGTAATTCGGCGCTCCGGCGGCATCGCGTGCCGGACCGAGCGTGCGTCGCGCGGCGTCGGCTCGCACCGGATCACGCTTCCCAAAAGCAAACGGCACCGTGCGAGACACGGTGCCGTTTGCCTGGGCGTTGGCTTCACGTCGCGACGAGGCCGGCGCGGCCTGCCGTCGCGAGTCGCGTCGCTTCAGCCTTCCGTCGGCGGCACGTAGCCGGACGCCTGGTCCGCGCCGTCGCCGAAGAAGTACTTCTCGGTCTGCTTCATCAGGTACTGACGCGCGCGCGGATCGGCCATGTTCAGGCGGTTTTCGTTGATCAGCATCGTCTGCTGCTTGAGCCAGCCTTGCCACGCTTCCTTCGAGACGCTCTCGTAAATGCGCTTGCCGAGTTCGCCCGGCAGCGGCGGGAAATCGAGGCCTTCGGCTTCCTTGCCGAGCTTCGCGCATTGGATCATTCGAGCCATCGTGTACTTCTCCTGTAATCGGTGTCTGGGGGGAAGGGCAGTCGTGCCGGTGCTCAGAGCTGCTTCATCAGCACGAGCGACTTGCGCTGCCAGTTATAGAGTTTGCGACGGTCTTCCGGCAGGTCGTCGACGCTGACCTTGACGAAGCCGCGCTTGAGGAACCAGTGCTCGGTGCGCGTCGTGAGCACGAAGATGTGCGTGAGGCCGCGCGCGCGGGCACGCTGCTCGATGCGCTTGAGCAGGCGCTCGCCGTCGCCCGAGCCCTGCGCTTCCGGCGCGACCGTCAGGCACGCCATCTCGCCGATCTTCTCCTGCTGGTACGGGTACAGCGCCGCGCAGCCGAACAGCACGCCGTCGTGCTCGATCACCGAGAAGTGGTCGATGTCGCGTTCGATCTGGTGGCGGCCGCGCCGCACCAGCGTGCCGTCCGACTCGAGCGGCTCGATCAGCGACAGGATGCCGCCGACGTCGTCCGGCGTCGCCTCGCGCAGGCTCTCGAGATTCTCGTACGAGATCATCGTGCCGACGCCGTCGTGCAGGAACAGTTCGAGCAGCATGCTGCCGTCGAGCGACTGCGGGATCAGGTGCGCGCGGGTCACGCCGCCGCGGCACGCGCGGATCGAATGCTTCAGGAAGAACGCGTCGTCGCCCTGGATGTTGCCGGAATCGAGCAGCTCGGCCGCGGCGTCGAGCGACATTTCGCGGACCAGCTCGCCTTCGTCGTCGACGATGCCGGGCCCTTCGGTCAGGAAGATGATCTTGTCGGCGCGCAGCGCGATCGCGGCCGCCGACGCGACGTCTTCCATCGACAGGTTGAACGCTTCGCCGGTCGGCGAGAAACCGAGCGGCGACAGCAGCACGAGCTTGCGGCTCGCGAGCGAATGACGGATCGATTCGGCGTCGATCTTGCGCACGATGCCCGTGTGCGCGAAATCGACCCCGTCGAGAATCCCCACCGGCCGCGCGGTCACGAAGTTGCCCGACACGACGCTGATGTGCGCGTGCGCCATCGGCGAGTTCGGCAGACCCTGGCTGATCGCGGCCTCGATGTCGAGACGCACCTCGCCGGCCGCTTCCTTCGCGGATTCGAGCGCGCGCGCATCGGTGATGCGCAGCCCGTGCGAAAACTCGGATTCGACACCGTGCAGGCTCAACTGCTCCTCGACCTGCGGGCGCGAGCCGTGCACCAGCACGATCTGGATGCCCATCGCCTGCAACAGCGCGATGTCGGACACGAGCGCATTCAGCAGCCCCTGCTGCACCACCTCGCCGCCGAACCCCACGACGAACGTGCTGTTGCGGAACTTGTGGATATAGGGCGCGACGGAGCGCATCCAGTCGACGAACTGCGCGTGGCTGGCGGCCGAATCGTCGGCGGCCGGCGGCGTCGCGGCGCCGGTCTGGGCGGGAGGGAGGTCGGTTTGGGAATTCATGGGCGGGATTATAATGCGCCCCCATGTCGAATGTTTCTAAAAGTCCCGCGCCGACGCGGGCCAATACGCCGTCGGCGCAGCACCCGGATGGTGCGGCCGATGCGCGCCAGCAGCAGGGCCAGCCGCCCCGCCAGCAGCAGGACAAGCCGGCGGGCACGGCGGCACCCGCACCGCGCGGCGACGAACGGCGCGGCGGCGCGCGCCAGCCGGCCGCGAAGGGCGCGCCCCAGGCAACGGGCGAGCGCGCCCCGCGCCGCGAGCGTCCGCCGCGCGCCCCGGTCGCACCGAATCCCGTTCCGCCGATCACGTACCCGGAAAGCCTGCCCGTCTCGGGCAAGCGCGACGAGATTGCGCGCGCGATCGCCGATCATCAGGTCGTGATCGTCTGCGGCGAAACCGGCTCGGGCAAGACCACCCAGTTGCCGAAGATCTGTCTCGATCTCGGCCGCGGCCTCGGCGCCGGCGGCACGGGCCTGATCGGCCATACGCAGCCGCGGCGCCTGGCCGCCTCGTCGACCGGCCGCCGGATCGCCGAGGAACTCGGCACGCCGTTCGGCGAGGTGGTCGGCTACAAGGTGCGCTTTACCGACAATCTCGCGCCGGGCGCGTCCGTCAAGCTGATGACGGACGGCATCCTGCTCGCGGAGACGCAGACCGACCCGTTGCTGAAGGCGTACGACACGCTGATCATCGACGAGGCGCACGAGCGCAGCCTGAACATCGACTTCCTGCTCGGCTATCTGAAGGAAATCCTGCCGAGGCGGCCGGACCTGAAGCTGATCGTCACGTCCGCGACGATCGACGCCGACCGCTTCGCGCGCCATTTCGGCACCGACGCGCGCCCCGCGCCCGTGATCGAGGTGAGCGGGCGGCTGTATCCGGTCGAGATGCGCTACCGCCCGGTGGCCGAGGATCGCCCGGCCGTGAAGAACGCCGAAGGCACGGGCGGCCGCGACCGCGTGAAGACCGCGCGCGAAGCCGAGCGCGACCTGATGGACGCGATCGTCGACGCGGTCGACGAGCTGTGCCGCGAAGGCCCCGGCGACGTGCTGGTGTTCCTGCCCGGCGAGCGCGAGATCCGCGAGGCGGCCGAGGCGCTGCGCAAGCACCATCCGCCGCATACCGAGATCCTGCCGCTGTTCGCGCGGCTCTCGGCGGCCGACCAGGACAAGGTGTTCAAGGCGTCGAACGCGCGCCGCATCGTGCTCGCGACCAACGTGGCCGAAACCTCGCTGACGGTGCCCGGCATCCGCTACGTGGTCGATACCGGCCTCGCGCGCGTGAAGCGCTATTCGTACCGGAACAAGGTCGAGCAGCTGCAGGTCGAGTCGATCTCGCAGGCGGCCGCGAACCAGCGCGCGGGCCGCTGCGGCCGCGTGGCCGACGGCGTCTGCATCCGCTTGTACGAGGAAAGCGACTACCAGGCGCGCGCGCGCTTCACCGACCCGGAAATCCTGCGCTCGTCGCTCGCGTCGGTGATCCTGCGGATGAAGTCGCTGCACCTGACCGCGATCGAATCGTTCCCGTTCCTCGAGCCGCCGCCCGGCCGCGCGATCGCGGACGGTTATCAACTGCTGAACGAACTCGGCGCGGTCGACGACGACAACGCGCTGACGCCGCTCGGCCGCGAGCTCGCGCGCCTGCCGCTCGACCCGCGCGTCGGCCGGATGATTCTCGCCGCGCGCGACCAGCAGTCGCTGCGCGAGGTGCTGATCATCGCGAGCGCGCTGTCCGTGCAGGACCCGCGCGACCGCCCGATCGAAGCGCAGGAGCAGGCCGACCAGGCGCACCGCCGGTTCGCCGACGAGCGCTCCGAATTCCTGCAGTGGCTGAAGATCTGGGCGTGGTTCGAAGAGGCCGTCGCGCACAAGAAATCGAATCGCCAGCTGATCGATGCATGCCGGCAGAACTTCCTGTCGCACCTGCGGCTGCGCGAGTGGCGCGACGTCCATTCGCAGCTGCTGACGGTCGTGCGCGAGCACGGCTGGCGGCTCAACGAAGTCGAGGCCACCTACGAGCAGATTCATCTGGCCCTGTTGACGGGCCTGCTCGGCAACCTCGGGATGAAGGCCGACGACGATCCGCATTACCTCGGCGCGCGCGGCATCAAGTTCTACCTGTGGCCGGGCTCCGCGCTCGCGAAGAAGGCCGGCCGCTGGGTGATGGCGGCCGAACTCGTCGAGACGAGCCGGCTGTACGCGCGCTGCCTCGCGAAGATCGAGCCCGAGTGGGTCGAGAAGATCGGCGCGCACCTGCTGAAGAAATCGCTGTCGGAGCCGCACTGGGAAAAGCGTCCGGCGCAGGTCAGCGCATTCGAGCGCGCGACGCTGTACGGGCTGCCGATCTACCACCGGCGGCGCGTCGCGTTCGGCAAGCAGGACCCGGCGCGCGCCCGCGAGCTGTTCATCCGCGGCGCGCTGGTCGAAGGCGAATTCGACACGAAGCTGCCGTTCTTCGCGCACAACCGCAAGCTGCTCGCCGACATCGAGCAGCTCGAGCACAAGTCGCGCCGTCAGGACGTGCTGGTCGACGACGAACTGATCTACGCGTACTACGACCATGCGATTCCGGAAGGCATCCACACGGGCGCCGCGTTCGAGCGCTGGTATCGCGACGAGGTGAAGAAGGGCGGCCAGGCGGAGGACAAGCAGCGGCTGCTGTACCTGTCGCGCGACGACCTGATGCGTCACGAGGCGGCCGGCGTCACGACCGACCTGTTCCCGAAGCGCGCGACGATGGCGGGTGTCGAAATGGCGCTCACCTATCACTTCGAGCCGGGCACGCCGCGCGACGGCGTGACGCTCGCGGTGCCGCTCTTCGCGCTGAACCAGGTCGACGCGCGCCGCTGCGAGTGGCTCGTGCCGGGGATGCTGAAGGAAAAGGTCCAGTTGCTGCTGAAGTCGCTGCCGCAGAAGCTGCGCCGGCACTGCGTGCCGCTGCCCGAATACGCGGCCGGCTTCGTCGAGCGGATGGGCCGCGAGCGCTTCGGTGCGGGCGGGCTCGTCGAGGCGCTGATCGCCGACGTGCGCGGCGAGACGCAGGTCGCGATGAAAACGGCCGACTTCAAGCTCGAGACGCTGCCCGCGCACCTGTTCATGAACTTCAAGGTGATCGACGAGCACGGCCGCCAGCTCGCGATGGGGCGCAATCTCGCGCAGCTGCGCCAGGAGCTGGGCGCGCAGGCGCAGCAGCAGTTCCAGAAGATCGCGGCGGCGTCGACGATCGCGACCGGCGGCGACGCCGACGCCGGTCACGCGCTCGGCCACGCGTCCGCGTCGGCTGCCACGCCCGCGGTTGCCGCTCGCGGCGCGAAGGCCGGCAAGGGCGCCGCGCCGCAGACGGCCGTCCCGGCGGAAACCGGCGCGACCGCGCTGTACGAAAACCTGACGACGTGGAATTTCGGCAAGCTGCCCGAGTTGCTGGAAATCCGCCGGCGCGGCCAGACGCTGTACGGCTATCCGGCGCTCGTCGACCGCGGCACGCACTGCGACGTCGAGGTGTTCGATTCGCCGGAGGAGGCCGCGCGCATTCACCGGGCCGGCTTGCGGCGGCTGTTCGCGCTGCAGCTGAAGGAGCCGATCAAGTTCCTAGAGAAGAATCTGCCGGGCCTGCGCGAGATGGCGATGCAGTACATGTCGCTCGGCACGCAGGACGAACTGCGCGACCAGCTGATCGACACGGCGCTCGACCGCGCGTGCCTGCAGGATCCGCTGCCCGACGACGACGCGAGCTTCCACGCGCGCCGCGACGAGGGCCGCAGCCGCCTGAACCTGCTCGCGCAGGAAATCGCGCGGCTCGTCGGGCAGATCCTGGCCGAATACGCGGGGCTCGTGAAGAAGCTCGCGCAGGCGAAGCCGTTCGCGCAGGCGCATGCGGATCTGCAGCAGCAACTGGCTGCGCTGGTCGGCAAGCGCTTCGTGATCGACACGCCTTACGCGCAGCTTGCGCATTTCCCGCGCTACCTGAAGGGCATCGCGCTGCGCATCGACAAGCTGAAGGCCGATCCGGCACGCGACGCGAAGCAGTCGGCCGAGCTGCTGCCGCTCGCCCAGCAGTACCAGCGCGCGGTGTCGCAGCGCGGCGGCGTCGCCGATGCGCGGCTCGCGGAATTCCGCTGGCTGCTCGAGGAATTGCGGATTTCGTTGTTCGCGCAGGAACTGCGCACGCCGATGCCGGTCTCTGTCAAGCGTCTGCACAAGGTCTGGGAGTCGATGCAGCGCTAGCGCGGCATCGGTTGACCGCGTCCGCCCCGGCGGCTGGCCCTGGCTGCCCCGGCCGGCCGCACGGCGCCTGCCGCGGCGGCGCGTCCGGCAGGCGGGGCGTGCGGCGAAGCGGCGCAATACCGGCATGGGTCAACCGGAGGGGCCCGCCGAACGTTCTACAATGACTGCTGTTCCACGACGTGAGTCTTCATGCGCACTTTCCTTTCCCTCGGCCGCACGCTCGCGCTGGCCGCCGCCGTACTGGCGCCCGCCGCCCACGCGAATAACGTGATCGTTCTCAACTCGGCCGAAGCGACGCTTTCCCTGATCGACCAGCAGACCCGCGAAGTCGTTTCCACGATGCCGACCGGCAAGGAACCGCACCATTTGATGGCGACGCCCGACAATGCGTCGCTGATCGTTGCAAATTCGGTCTCGAACAGCCTGATGTTCCTCGATCCGAAGACGGGCAAGCTGCAGCGCACCGTCGAAGGGATCGACGATCCCTACCAGCTCGGCTTCTCGCCCGATCGCAAGTGGTTCGCGGCGGCCGGCCTGCGGCTCGACCGCGTCGACATCTACGGCTACGACGGCCGCGACCTGAAGCTCGTGAAGCGCGTGCCGCTCGCGGTGATGCCGAGCCACCTCGCGTTCACGAAGGACAGCAAGACGCTGCTCGTGTCGCTGCAGGTGTCCGGCGAGATCGCGGCGATCGACCTGCCTACGCAGACGGTCAAATGGAAGATGAAGGTCGGCAAGGTGCCGGCCGGCCTGTGGCTCACGCCGGACGACAAGTTCCTGCTCGTCGGGATGACCGGCGCGGATTACGTCGCGGTCGTCGACTGGCGCAACCAGAAGGTCGTCAAGCAGATCTACACGGGCAAGGGCGCGCACAACTTCCGTTCGCTCGCCGACGGCACGCACGTCGCGGTGACCAACCGCGTCGCGAACACGATCAGCATCATCGACGAGAACACGCTCACCAACGTCGGCGACATCACCGGCCTGCTGCCGGGCCCGGACGACATGGAGCTGTCCGCCGACAAGAAGACGCTGTGGGTGACGTTCCGTTTCGCGAAGAAGGTCGGGATCATCGACCTGGCGTCGCGCAAGCTGGTGCAGACGATCGCCGTCGGCCGCTCGCCGCACGGCATCTACTTCTACGACCGCGCGCCGTGGAAGGCCGCGAACGGCGCGTGACGGGCGGAGGCGAACGATGCTGCACCTGATCGATGCGTTCGTGTCGGACATCCAGACCTGGCTGTACGTCGATGTCGTGCAGCCGCTCCTCTTCAAGTTCAACCTGATGGACTATGACGAGGACACCTACGACGCGCTGTACTGGGTGATCATCGGCGCGCTGCAGATGGTGCTGATGTTCGCGCTGCTGCGCCCGCTCGAGGCGCTGCTGCCGGTCGAGCGCTGGAAGAACCGCCGCGCGGTGCGGGTCGACGTGATCTACACGGCGATCTCGAAGCTCGGCATCTACACGCTGTTCTTCTTCTTCGCGCTGCAGCCGGTGTTCGACAGCTTCCAGGCGTGGCTGCGCCTGCACGGCGTCGCGAACGTCAACCTCGACTATCTGTGGCCGGGCGTGACGTCGCAACCGATCGTCGCGTTCGCGATCTACCTCGTCGTGCTCGATTTCGCCGGCTACTGGTATCACCGCTGGCAGCACAAGTTCGGTATCTGGTGGGAGCTGCACGCGGTCCATCACAGCCAGCGGCAGATGTCGCTGTGGTGCGACGACCGCAACCACCTGCTCGACGACGTACTGCAGTCGTGCTTCTTCGCGGCGATCGCGCTCGTGATCGGCGTGACGCCGTCGCAGTTCGTCGTGCTGACCGCGGTCACGAACTTCCTGCAGAGCATTCAGCACACGAATGCGCGGCTGTCGTACGGCCGCATCGGCGAGCGCCTGCTCGTCAGCCCGATCTTCCATCGCCGCCACCATGCGGTCGGCTACGGCCACGAAGGCACCAAGTACGGCTGCAACTTCGGCGTGCTGTTCCCGTGGTGGGACATGATGTTCGGCACCGCGTCGTGGAACCGCACGGTCGAGCCGACCGGCATCCGCGAGCAGGTCGAGGGCGTGTCCTATGGCGACGGCTTCTGGTCGCAGCACGGCCTGGCGTTCGTGCGGATCTTCCGGCGCCTGTTCCCCGCCAAGCGCGGCGCGGCGTCGGCCTGACCCGATCCGGCCGTTCTCCCGTTGAACGACTTTCCCACGCGGCCCGCATGCGCTTTGGCGCATGCGGGCCGCGTGGTTTATCCTTTCCCCGTTTTTCTCCATCGATACAGGTCCGCATGAACGACTTGCTGCGTTCCTTCGTCCGGGCGCTCGCCAGCGCGCTGCACCCGCGCATGCTGTGGCTCACCCTGATGCCGTTCGTCGTCTCCGCGCTGCTGTGGGGCGCCGTGCTGTGGTTCTCGTGGCAGACGCTGCTGGACCTCGCGCGCGGCGCGCTCGACGGCTTCGTGCTGACGGCCATGCTGTATCGCGCGTTCGACGCGATCGGCATGTCGCAGCTGCATGCGGTCGTCGCGCCGTTCGTGGTCGTGTCGCTCGCGATCCCGCTGATCGTGCTGACCGTGCTGCTGCTGATCGCGACGATCTCGATGCCGGTCGTGATCAAGCACCTTTCGAATCGCCAGTTCGCGGCACTCGAAGCGAAGCGGGGCGGCACCTTCTTCGGCAGCGTAGTCAATTCGCTCGGCGCGGCGATCGTCGGCGTCGTACTGCTCGTCGTCACGATCCCGCTGTGGCTGATTCCGCCGTTCTTCGCGCTGCTGCCGCCGGTGATCTGGGGCTGGCTCACGTACCGCGTGATGACCTACGACGCGCTCGCGCTGCACGCGAGCCGCGACGAGCGCCGCGCGCTGGTGCGCCGGCACCGCTGGCCGCTGATCGGCATCGGCGTCGCGACCGGGCTGCTCGGCACCGTGCCGACCTTCGTGTGGGTCTCGTCGGTCTGGATGATGGTGCTGTTTCCGTTCGTCGCGGCCGCCATGATCTGGGTTTACGCTTTCATCCTCGTCTTCTCGGCGCTGTGGTTCGGGCACTACTGCCTGCGCGCGCTGGAAGACCTGCGCGCCAGCGCGCGCGCCACCGCAATCGACATGGGGCAGGCATGAGCATCGGCATCATCATCATCGGCGACGAAATCCTTTCGGGCCGCCGGCAGGACAAGCATCTGGCGAAGGTCATCGAGTTGCTCGGCGCGCGCGGCCTCGCGCTCGACTGGGCCGAATACGTCGGCGACGATCCGGCGCGCATCACCGCGACGCTCGCGCGCGCGATCGCGTCGGGCGACATCGTGTTCTCGACGGGCGGCATCGGTGCGACGCCGGACGACCATACGCGCCAGTGCGCGGCCGCCGCGCTCGGCGTGCCGCTCGCGCTGCATCCGGAAGCGAAGGAGCTGATTTCGGAGCGGATTCGCGAAACGCACACCGATCCGGCCACGCCGGTCGACTTCGAGTCGCCGGAGAACCAGCATCGCTTCAACATGGGCGTGTTCCCGGCGGGCGCGACGATCATCCCGAACGGCTACAACCGGATTCCCGGCTTCTCGGTCGGCGATCTCCATTTCGTGCCGGGCTTCCCGGTGATGGCGTGGCCGATGATCGAATGGGTGCTCGATACGAAGTACGCGCATCTGCATCACGCGACGCCGCATGCGGAGCGCTCGCTGTACGTGTTCGAACTGCCGGAATCGACACTCACGCCGCTGATGGAGAAGATCGAGCGCGATTTCCCGGGCGTGCGCGTGTTCAGCCTGCCGAGCGTGGGCGACGCGGAGCGCGGCGGCATCTACGCGCGCCGGCACATCGATCTCGGCGTGAAGGGCGAGCCGGAAGCGGTCGCGGCCGCGTTCGTGAAGCTGCGCGAAGGCGTGCATCTGCTCGGCGGCGACGTCGTCGAGCCCGACACGCCGCGCCCCTGAGCGGCCTGCAACGCGGCAATGCCAAAAGCAACGGGCCGCGCAACGCGGCCCGTCATCGGCATGTCATCGCCCGGCTCGACGATGAGGCTGTCGCAACCGGCGGGTGCGGCGCGCGCTCAGGCGCCGATCCACGGCAGTTTGCGGAAGCACCAGCCGTCGACCGTCTTGCGGTGGCCTTCGGCGTCCTTCGCGCCCTCGAAGCCTTCGAGCAGGTCGAACGCCTTCGTGTAGCCGGCCTGCGCGGACGCGACCGCGGCGAGCTTCGAGCGCGCGGCGCTGCGGCACAGGAACAGGATCGGCGTATCGGCGGCCGGGAGGGCCGCCTTCAGTTCGTTGACGAATTCGGCATTCGGCACGCCGCCCGGGTAGCGCGTCCATTCGACGTGCAGGTACTGGCCGTCGCCGACGAGCGGGCGGCCGATCCAGTCCAGCTCGGCGCGCGTGCGCACGTCGACGAGGCGCGCCGACGGGTCGAGCTGCAGCAGTTCGAATGCCTCGACCGGCAGCAGCGCGCCGGCGTAGTTGAGCGCGCCTTGTGCGCGGCGTTCGTCGGCCTTCGCGTAAAGCTGGTCGAGCGTACTCATGGCAGGGAGTCTCCGTATCGGTCAAACGATCATTCTAGCGCGGCGGCACGGCACGGACGTCCGCGCGACCTGCGGCGCACGTGCGGGCCACGGATTCACCAAAAGAGTGCAGAATGGCGCGCATGCACCAGAATGATTCGGACGCGCCGCCGCATCCCGCCGATTGCACCAATGCGGTGCGATGTCGTCGGCGTCGGTGCGGCCCCGAGCCCTGCAATTGCGCAGGCGAGCCCCGCTGCGGCGCGGGACGGCGCGATCCGCGTCGGTTTTGCGATGGTTGGCACGGAAGCTGCTATATAGAATTCGGTCGAATCGGGGCGCGCTGCGCCAAAAGCAAGACCCCGGTCAGCTCGATAAACGAGGCGGTTCCCAGTCCGCCGGAATTGTTCAATCAGGAGAAGAGGTTATGAGTAAAACCGTCGCCGACGTCATGCAGCTCGTGAAGGACGAGGACGTCAAGTTTGTCGATTTCCGCTTCACGGATACGCGCGGCAAGGAACAGCACGTGTCGGTGCCGGTTTCGGCGTTTGACGAAGACAAGTTCGAAAGCGGCCATGCATTCGACGGTTCGTCGATCGCGGGCTGGAAGGGCATCGAGGCGTCGGACATGCTGCTCATGCCGGACCCGAACGCTGCCTTCATCGACCCGTTCTATGAAGAGTCGACCCTCGTGCTGACCTGCGACGTGGTCGAGCCGGCCGACGGCAAGGGCTACGAGCGCGATCCGCGTTCGCTCGCGAAGCGCGCGGAAGCGTACCTGAAGAGCACGGGCATCGGCGACACGGCCTACTTCGGTCCGGAACCGGAATTCTTCATTTTCGACTCGGTCCAGTGGAACACGGACATGTCGGGCTGCTTCGTGAAGATCAACTCGGAAGAAGCACCGTGGTCGGCCGGCAAGGAATTCGAAGGCGGCAACACGGGCCACCGTCCGGGCACGAAGGGCGGCTACTTCCCGGTCGCACCGGTCGACACGTTCCAGGACATGCGTTCGGAAATGTGCCTGCTGCTCGAACAGCTCGGCATCCCGGTCGAAGTGCACCACCACGAAGTGGCGGGCCAGGGGCAGAACGAAATCGGCACGAAGTTCTCGACGCTGGTCGAGCGCGCCGACTGGACGCAGTGGTCGAAGTACATCATCCACAACGTCGCGCACTCGTACGGCAAGACGGCGACGTTCATGCCGAAGCCGGTCGTCGGCGACAACGGTTCGGGCATGCACGTTCACCAGTCGATCTGGAAGGACGGCCAGAACCTGTTCGCGGGCAACGGCTACGCCGGCCTGTCGGAACTGGCGCTGTTCTACATCGGCGGCATCATCAAGCACGCTCGCGCGCTGAACGCGATCACGAACCCGACGACGAACTCGTACAAGCGTCTGGTCCCGCACTTCGAAGCGCCGGTCAAGCTCGCCTACTCGGCGCGCAACCGTTCGGCATCGATCCGCATTCCGCACGTGTCGAACCCGAAGGGCCGCCGCATCGAAACGCGCTTCCCGGATCCGATGGCGAACCCGTACCTGTTGTTCTCGGCGCTGATGATGGCCGGCCTCGACGGGATCCAGAACAAGATCCATCCGGGCGAAGCAGCGGACAAGAACCTGTACGACCTGCCGCCGGAAGAAGATGCAAAGATCCCGACCGTGTGCGCGGGCCTCGACCAGGCGCTCGAAGCACTCGACAAGGATCGCGAGTTCCTGACCCGTGGCGGCGTGTTCACGGACAGCATGCTCGACGCATACCTCGCGCTGAAGGAGCAGGAGCTGGCGAAGTTCCGCATGACGACGCACCCGATCGAGTTCGAGATGTACTACTCGCTCTAATCGGCGATGGCGCTTCGATTCAGCGCCGTCATGCCGGTTCGTTCCCGCCGCGCGGCTTGCGGCGGGAGCGGCGGAGTCTGAAAGGGGACGGCGTCCAGCCGTCCCTTTTTTGTTCCGACGATTTTCATTTTCTGGCCCGTTGAGGCGCGACAAGCACGCAGATGGTTCTGAAGAATCTGATCAAGGCGAAAACGGGGCAGCCCGAACGACTGACGGACGACGAGCGGCTCTCGCGCTCGGGTCTGCTGGCGGGGCTCGAAGCGCTGCCGACGGTCGTGATCGTGCTCGACCGCAAGACGCTGCGGATCGCGTTCGCGAACCCGTCCGCGGAGGCGATGCTCGACATCTCGCGGCGGCAGCTCGCGCAGCGGCCGTGGGGCGAGATTTTTCCGAACGCGAACGAGCTGGCCTCGACGATCACCGCGATCGGCGAGGAACGCTTTCACGCGACGCATCTCGATACCGTGCTCGACCGGCCCGGCCGCGAACCGCTGCACGTGCATGCGATCGTCGGCTTCCTCGAGAACGCGCCCGATTTCGTGCTCGTCGAGCTGTTCGAGAACGAACGGCAGTCGCGCACCGATCGGGAAGAGCGCATCCACGACCTGACCGCGGTCAACAAGCAACTGATCCGCAACCTCGCGCACGAGATCAAGAACCCGCTCGGCGGCATTCGCGGCGCAGCCCAGCTGCTCGAATTCGAGCTGGGCGAGCGCGAGCGCGGCGAGTTGCGCGAATACACGCAGGTGATCATCAAGGAGTCCGACCGCCTGCAGACGCTCGTCGACCGGTTGCTGGAGCCGCACCGGCATCCGCACATCGTCGGCGACGTGAACATTCATGAAGTGTGCGAACGCGTGCGCGCGGTGATGCTTGCGGAGTTCCCGCGGGGGCTCACGATCGAGCGCGACTACGACGTGAGCGTGCCGGACCTGCGCGGCGACAAGGAGCAGTTGATCCAGGCGCTGCTCAACATCGTGCGCAACGCCGCGCAGGCGCTGCGCGAACGGATCGCGCAGGGCGACGCGAAGATCGAGCTGCGCACGCGCATCGCGCGCAAGGTGACGATCGCCAAGCGCCTGTACCGGCTGGCACTGGACTTGCACGTGATCGACAACGGGCCCGGCATTCCGGAAGAGATCCGCGACCGGATCTTCTACCCGCTCGTGTCCGGACGCGAAGACGGCAGCGGCCTCGGCCTCACGCTCGCGCAGACGTTCGTACAGCAGCACGACGGGATGATCGAGGTCGAAAGCCGGCCCGGACGTACCGAATTTCAGATCCTGCTGCCGCTCGACCATTGAGCGGCGACATTGCGATTCACCCATATCTGACCGACCTATGAAGCCGATCTGGATAGTAGACGACGACCAATCGATCCGCTGGGTGCTTGAAAAGGCACTCGCCCGGGACAGCTTCGCGACGAAGAGCTTCGCGAACGTGCGCGATGCGCTGGCCGCGCTCGACCACGAGACGCCGCAAGTGCTCGTGTCCGACATCCGGATGCCGGGCGGCTCGGGCCTCGAGTTGCTGCAGGCGATGCACGAGCGGCTGCCGGGCCTGCCCGTCATCATCATGACGGCGTTCTCCGATCTCGACAGCGCCGTCGCGGCGTTCCAGGGCGGCGCGTTCGAATACCTCGCGAAGCCGTTCGACGTCGACAAGGCGGTCGAGTTGATTCGCCGCGCGGTGGAAGAAAGCCTGCGCGGCGGCGCGCCGCAGGACGAGCGCGTGGCCGAAGCGCCCGAGATGCTCGGCCAGGCGCCCGCGATGCAGGACATGTTCCGCGCGATCGGCCGCCTGTCGCATTCGGCCGCGACCGTGCTGATCACCGGCGAATCGGGCACCGGCAAGGAGCTGGTCGCCCGGGCGCTGCACCGTCACAGCCCGCGCGCGAACGGCCCGTTCATCGCGCTGAACACGGCGGCGATTCCGAAGGACCTGCTCGAATCCGAACTGTTCGGCCATGAGCGCGGCGCGTTCACCGGCGCGCAGACGACGCGGCAGGGCCGCTTCGAGCAGGCCGAGAACGGCACGCTGTTCCTCGACGAAATCGGCGACATGCCGTTCGACCTGCAGACGCGCCTGTTGCGTGTGCTGTCGGACGGGCAGTTCTATCGCGTCGGCGGGCACAACCCGCTGCGCGCGAACGTGCGCGTGATCGCCGCGACACACCAGAATCTCGAGTCGCGCGTGCGGCAGGGGCTGTTCCGCGAGGACCTTTACCACCGGCTCAACGTGATCCGGCTGCGCTTGCCGCCGCTGCGCGAACGCAGCGAGGACATCGCGCTGCTCACGCGCCACTTCCTGCAGAAGAGCGCGCGCGATCTCGGCGTCGAGCCGAAGCGCGTGTCCGACGACGCGCTCGCGTACCTGACGTCGCTGCCGTTTCCCGGCAACGTGCGGCAGCTCGAGAACCTCGCGAACTGGCTGACCGTGATGGCGCCCGCGCAGACGGTCGAGATCAAGGATCTGCCGCCCGACCTCGTGCCGGCCGGCGCGCCCGCGTCGCCCGTCGTCGCGACGGGCGACGGTGCGGACGCGCACGGCAGCGGCGGCCATGTTGCAGCGGTGCCTGCCGCGATCGGCGCGACGCCGCTGGCCGCCGCGCCCGCCGCGAGCGCGCCGAACGGCAGCGTGCCGGCCGGCTACCCGTTGTGGGAGCACGGGCTGCGCACCGAAGTCGCGCGGCTGTTGCGCGAGAACTCGGCCGACGTGATGGACGAACTTGCGCGCCGCTTCGAGGCGGCCGTGATTCGCGAGGCGCTCGACTTCACGCGCGGCCGCAAGGTCGAGGCCGCGGAGCGGCTCGGCATCGGCCGCAACACGATCACGCGCAAGATCCAGGAGCTCCATCTGGAGCCCTGAGCACGATTCGCGGCAGGCGCGGGCCGCGCCTGCCGCGATCGGACATAATCGCGGTTTGCATGCAGCTTGCCATTCCGCCGATCCTCCATGTCCGAATCCTTCCGCTGGCCCGCCGGGGCCGACCCGTTCCGTTTCCTCGAAGCGCTCGACAGCAAGCGCGCCCGCACGTGGGTCGACGAGCAGAATGCGCGTACGCGCGCCGCGCTGCGCGACGACGATGCCTATCGCGCGCTGACCGCGCGTCTCGCGAAAGCGTATCTGCCGCGTGAACGCCCGGTGATTCCGACCCGCTGGCGCGACTGGGCGTACGACCTGTGGCAGGACGATCTTCATCCGAAGGGACTGTGGCGCCGCACGCGCTGGGCCGACTGGCGTGCCGGCCAACCTGCGTGGGAGACGCTGCTCGACGTCGACGCGCTCGGCGCCGAAGAGGGCGAGTCGTGGGTGTTCGAGCAGGAGGCGATCCTGTATCCGGACGGCGATCGCGTGCTGCTGTCGCTGTCGCCGGGCGGCGCCGATGCGGTCGTCGTGCGCGAATTCGATCTCGTCGAGCGCCGGTTCGTGGACGGCGGCTTCACGATCGACGCGCCGGGCCATCACACGGTCGGCTGGATCGACCGCGACACCGTGTACGTGAGCTGGGATCGCGGCGAAGCGCATGCGACCGCGGCCGGTTATCCGTATGAAGCACGGCGCTGGGTGCGCGGCACGGCGCTCGCCGACGCGCCCGTCGTGTTCAGCGGCGAGCCGGACGACATCAGCGCGGGTGCATGGTACGACCCGATCGACCGCCGCCACGTTGCGTGGCGCAGCGTCGATTTCTTCGACGCGCACGCGTACCGGCTGACCGACGCGGGCGAATGGGCGCGCTACGACGTGCCGACGCATGTCGAGGTCGGGTTCTGGGAAGGCTGGCTCGTGCTGGAGCCGCGCCTCGACTGGGATTGCGACGGTGTGCGCCACGCGGGCGGCTCGCTGCTGGCGATTCGCGAGCAGGCGTTCCTCGCCGGCGCGCGCGAATTCACGACGCTGTTCGCACCGCGGCCGACCACATCCGCCTGTACGTGGACGCACACGCGCACGACGCTGATCGCGAGCTGGCTCGACGACGTGCACAACCGTACGATGCTGTGGCAGCCGCGGCAGGCCGATGACGGGTCGTGGACATGGGATGCGCGGCCGTTCGACTGGCCGGGCAATGCGCAGATCGACGTCGAGCCCGTCGAGTCGACGCTGAACGACGAGGTGTACGTCGACGTCGACACCTATCTCGATCCGCCCGAATGCTGGCTGGCCGATCTGGCCGATCGCGCGGACGATGCGCCGTCGCGCCGCGTGCTGCTCGACCGGCCGCCGGTGCAGTTCGACGCGGCCGGGCTGGTCGTCCGCCGCGCGAGCGCGCGTTCGCGGGACGGCACGGTGGTGCCGTACACGCTGATCGGGCCGCGCGATGCGCTCGACGCACCGCCGGGCGGGGCGCGCGTCGCCCGGCCATGCCTGCTGTCGGGCTATGGCGGTTTTGCGATCCCGAACCTGCCGGGCTACAGCGATGCGTTCGGCATCGGATGGCTCGAACGCGGCGGCGTGATGGCGTTCGCGCACATCCGCGGCGGCGGCGAATTCGGGCCGCGCTGGCACACCGACGCGCAGCGTGAACATCGTCAGCGTTCGTTCGACGATTTCATCGCGGTCGCCGAGGATCTGGCCGCGACCGGCGTGACGAGTGCCGCCCAGCTCGGGATCGAGGGCGGCAGCAACGGCGGGCTGCTGGTCGCCGCGTGCATGATGCAGCGGCCGGAGCTGTTCGGCGCGGTGCTGTGCCGCGTGCCGCTGCTGGACATGCAGCGCTATCCGAAGCTGCACGCGGGCGCCGCATGGCTCGACGAATACGGCGACCCGGACGACCCGCGCGAAGGCGCGGCGCTGGCCGCGTATTCGCCGTATCACCGGGTGCGCGAAGGGGTCGTGTATCCGCCGTTGTTGCTGACGACGTCGACCCGCGACGACCGCGTGCATCCCGCGCATGCGCGCAAGATGGCGGCGCGCATGCAGGCGCTCGGTCACGAACGGGTGTGGTACTGGGAGAACACCGACGGCGGCCACGGCAGCGCGGACGATCTCGAACGCGCGGAAGCCGATGCGGCCGAATTCGGCTTCCTGTGGGCCCATCTCGGGCCGGCGCCCGCGCGGCGCTGATCGCGCGCGGGCCGGAAGATCAGCCGACGATCGCGACGACGGGCGTGTGGTCGGACGGCTGCTCCCACGTGCGCGGCGTGCGATCGACTTCGCACGACGCGCAGGTCGCCGCGAGTTCCGGCGACAGCAGGATGTGGTCGATGCGCAGCCCCGCGTTGCGGCGGAATGCCATCATCCGGTAGTCCCACCACGTGAAGGTTTTCTCGGGCTGCTCGAAGCGGCGGAACGCATCGACGAAGCCGAGTTCGATCAGCTGCGCGAAGTGCGCGCGCTCCTGCGGCGACACGAGGTTCTGGCCTTCCCATTTCGCCGGATCGTGCACGTCGCGGTCTTCCGGCGCGATGTTGTAGTCGCCGAGCAGCGCGAGCTTCGGGTAGCGTTGCAGCTCGGTGCGCAGCCACGCCTGCAGCGCGTCGAGCCACTGCATCTTGTAGACGAACTTGTCGGAGTCGAGCGCCTGGCCGTTCGGGAAGTAGGCGGACACGATGCGCACGCCGTCGACCGTCGCGGCGATCACGCGCTGCTGCGGATCGTCGAAGCCGGGGATGTTGCGCACGACGTCCGATTCGTCGACGACGAGCGTGTCGCGCACGAGGATCGCGACACCGTTGTAGGTCTTCTGGCCCGTGAACCAGCTGCGGTAGCCGGCCGCCTCGAGATCGGCGCGCGGGAATTTCTCGTCCGGCAGCTTCAGCTCCTGCAGGCACAGTACGTCGGTGCCGCTTTGCGCGAGCCAGTCGAGCACGTGCTGTTTGCGGACGTTGAGCGAATTGACGTTCCAGGTGGCGATTTTCATGAACGGGAGGGTGCGTGCGGCGTGAATGCGAAGGCCGCCATCTTACCGCGAGCATGGGGTGCGAACGCACAAGGTCATGCAGGCTCGCGCATGTGTCACGCATCGCCGCTCGGGCAGCAGAACCGGAAATTGTGACAAAAGTATTGACGTGAGTACTTCCTCACCCTATAATTTATTTCTCTGACGCGGGGTGGAGCAGTCTGGCAGCTCGTCGGGCTCATAACCCGAAGGTCACAGGTTCAAATCCTGTCCCCGCAACCAAGCACACCAGACGATGTGCGGCGCAATTGACCGATGCGCACTTCGTCCACGAAAAACCCGGCTCCGTGCCGGGTTTTTTGTTTTCCGCGTCCGCCTGTTATTTCGGCGCGCCCGGGCTCCTGGGCAGGAAGCCGTTCTCGAGCTGATAGGTCGTCGTGTTGACCAGCGTGGCCCGCGCGTTCGGCGTGCCCGACAGCACCGCGCACTTGTCCTTCCCCGTATTCAGCCGGATCGACCGCTCGGTCGTCGGGTAGTCCACTTCCTTCAGGTAGAAATGCGGCAGCGACGTCATGTAGCGCGCGTACGGCACGCATGGCCGCTGCATCGGGTCCTTCGACGCAGCATTGAACGGAAAGTATTCGTCGAACAGGTAAGCCGAACTCGACAGGCCGCCCCAGTCCGCCGGCACCGCGATGCTGCCGATCGGCGTCGTGGCGCCGGTGGCGACGTCCGTGATGAAGCCGTCGACGGTCGAGCGCCCGTCGCTGCGATTGGCCTGCGTCACGGTGACCTGCAGCCGATACGCACGGCCGGTTTTCCACGGGTAGGCGATCGAGCACGACGTGCCGGAACCGCCGTCGGCGCCGCCGCGGCAATTCGCCGACAGCGGCGCCGTGCCGGTGCCGAACGCGCTGAAGATCACCACGTTGGTGCCGCGCGTGCGCGGCTGGATGCCGGTGTACATCGCGTGCCCGCCATGTTGCGACGACAACTGGTTGGCCCAGTAGTAGCTGGCGTTGACCTCGGTCGGCACGACTTCAGGCGTGATGTCCCACGTCATGCGATCGAAGCCGTCGCTGGGCGTCGTGGCGGCCGATGCGGCGATATTCGGGTCGGCATGCGCGTTGAGCGTGGCCGACACGGCGAGCAGCGCGCCGAATACGGTGCTGAGTCTTTTCATGTTCCTGTTTCCCGTTGGTGGAAAAAGAGACCGCGACGAGCAGCGTCGATTGCGGTGGCGCTGCTCGCGTACCAATTTGCAGTCACTTTATTACCAAGGGACAAGCCGTCGTGTCGACGCGTCCGTGTGAACCGGGCGCGTGATGCGCGGGTCGTTCGTGCCGGGCCCCGCGTGACGGGCGAGAGCAGGGCGTCGGGCGAGCCGCGACGCGTACGTCGGGAGAGTGAATCCCGGCGCACGAAACAATGCGGCGATGCCATTCGGCGACGCGTGTCGGTACGCGACGGCGTGTGTCGTTCAGCGCGCCGCCCACTCGACGGCCGCTTTCGCATGCAGCGCGGTCGTATCGAATACCGGCAGCGGCGAGTCGTCCGCACCGATCAGCAGCGTGATTTCCGTGCAGCCGAGGATCACCGCCTGTGCGCCGCGCGTGGCCAGTGCGTCGATGATCGACACGTATGTCGCGCGCGATTGCGTCGAGATGACACCGTGGCACAGCTCGTCGTAGATGATCCGGTGCACGTCGTCGCGCCCGGGTTCGTCCGGCACCAGCACGTCGAGCCCGAACTTCTCGCACAGCCGCGCCGCGTAGAACGGCAACTCCATCGTGTAGCGCGTGCCGAGCAGCGCGACGCGCTCGACGCCCGCGGCGCGCAGCGCGCTGCCGGTCGGATCGGCGATGTGCAGGAACGGCAGCGCCACCGCGGCCTCGATCGCGTCGTGCACCCGATGCATCGTATTGGTCGTCAGGACGACGAGGTCGGCGCCCGCTGCTTCGAGTTGCCGCGCGGCGTCGGCCATCCGCTCGCCGAGCGCGGCCCAGTCGTGCGTGCGTTGCAGCGCTTCGATGTCGGCGAAGTCGACCGTGACCAGCACGCTCTTCGCGTTGTGATGCCCGCCGTGCAATGCCTTCGAGTGCCGGTTGATCATCCGGTAGTACTCGGCCGACGATTCCCAGCTCATGCCGCCGATCAGTCCGATCGTCTTCATCCGTCACCTTTGCGTTTCGTGTCTCGCGGCAGACGAGTATAGGTGTCGCTGCCCGTGCCCGGCCGGTACGATCCGCGCGAACCGGGCCGGTACGGCGCAGCCGGTTGCGCATGGCCGGCTACGGGCGGCCGGCTTCGGCCGCACGCGGCAGTTGAAACCGGCACTGTGTTTTTGTACAGTATCGGCACCGTGAGCCCGACCACCATTCCGCCTGCCGATCCGCACGCGCCGCCGCCCGGCGACGCGCCGCCGCGCATGCGCAAGATCATTCATTGCGACTGCGACTGCTTCTACGCGTCGGTCGAGATGCGCGACGACCCGTCGCTGCGCAACCGGCCGCTCGCGGTCGGTGGCCGTCCCGACCAGCGCGGCGTAATCGCGACCTGCAACTACGAGGCGCGGCGCTACGGCGTACATTCGGCGATGTCGTCGGCGCTGGCGATGCGCAAGTGTCCGGACCTGCTGATCCTGCCGTCCGCGATGGACAAGTATCGCGCGGCGTCGCGGCAGATCATGGCGATCTATCGCGACTACACGCCGGACGTCGAGCCGCTGTCGCTCGACGAAGCCTATCTCGACGTCAGCGGGTCCGAACGTTGTCAGGGCAGTGCGACGCTGATTGCGCGCGAGATCCGCGAGCGGGTGCGCGAGACGGTCGGCGTAACCGTGTCGGCGGGCGTTGCGCCGAACAAGTTCATCGCGAAGATCGCGTCCGACTGGAACAAGCCCGACGGGCTGTTCGTCGTGCGGCCGCACGAGATCGATGCGTTCGTCGCGGCGCTGCCGGTGCGCAAGCTGCACGGCGTCGGCAAGGTGACGGCCACGCGGCTCGACCGGCTCGGCATCCAGACCTGCGCGCAGTTGCGCGACTGGCCGCTGATCGACCTGCACCGCGAGTTCGGCGCGTTCGGGCGGCGGTTGTACCAGCTGTCGCGCGGGATCGACGAGCGGCCGGTGCAGGCCGACCAGGAGCGCAAGTCGGTCAGCGTCGAGACGACCTACGTGACCGACCTGACGACGCTCGAGCAATGCGCGGACGAAATCCGCCGCCTCGTCGTGCAACTCGACGCGCGGATCGAGCGCGCGGGCGCCGTGCGGTCGATCCGCAAGCTGTACGTGAAGATCCGCTTCGCCGATTTCCAGCGCACGACGGTCGAGTGCGTGGCCGATGCGACCAACGCCGAGACGGCCGTCACGCTGCTCGCGAAGGGGTTGCTGCGGCGCGCGCAGCCGGTTCGGCTGCTGGGCGTCGGCGTGCGCATCGACGAGGACACGGCCGAGCGCCACGGGCAATTCCTGCTGTTCGACGACGAAGTGGGCGACGGCACGCCCGCGCCATGAAAAAAGGCACCGCCGGAGCGGTGCCTGTCGATGCGGCCGGACGAGCCGGGCTACGCGCGCTCAGTGCGCGGACGCGGCCATCCCGTTGTGGCGCAGCAGCGCGTCGATCTGCGGCTCGCGGCCGCGGAACGCCTTGAACGATTCCATCGCCGGACGGCTGCCGCCGACCTCGAGGATTTCGCGGCGATAGCGCGTGCCGGTTGCCGCGTCGAGCACGCTGCCGCTGGCGGCGGCCGCTTCCTCGAACGCCGCGTACGCATCGGCCGACAGCACTTCGGCCCACTTGTAGCTGTAGTAGCCGGCCGCATAGCCGCCCGCGAAGATGTGGCTGAACGTGTTCGGCCAGCGCGAGAACGGCGCCTGCGGGATCACGTGATAGCGCTCGTTGATCTCGCGTGCGAACGCGGTCACGCCGGTGGTGCCGGCCGGGTCGAAGTCGACGTGCAGCAGCATGTCGAACATCGAGAACACGATCTGGCGCAGCGTGCCGAGCCCGCTCTGGAAGTTCTTCGCGGCGATCATCTTGTCGAACAGTTCGCGCGGCAGCGACGCACCCGTGTCGACGTGCGACGACATCGACGACAGCACGTCCCATTCCCAGCAGAAGTTTTCCATGAACTGCGACGGCAGTTCGACCGCATCCCATTCGACGCCGTTGATGCCCGACACGCCGAGCTCGTCGACGCGCGTGAGCATGTGGTGCAGCCCGTGGCCGAATTCATGGAACAGCGTGATGACTTCATCGTGCGTGAAGCACGCGGGTTTGCCGCCGACCGGCGCGGAGAAGTTGCAGGTCAGGTACGCAACGGGCGTCTGCACGTCGCCGCCGCGCTTCGCGCGCGACCGCGCGTCGTCCATCCACGCGCCGCCGCGCTTGCCTTCGCGTGCGTACAGGTCGAGGTAGAACTGCGCGACGAGCGAGCCGTCGCGGTTCTCGACGCGGAAGAAGCGCACGTCCTTGTGCCACACCGGCGCGTCGTCCGGCTTGATCCGCACGCCGAACAGCGTTTCGGTGACGGTGAACAGGCCCTTCAGCGCGGCCGGTTCCGGGAAGTACTGCTTGACCTCGTTTTCCGAGAACGCATAGCGCTGCTGGCGGAGTTTTTCGGCCGCGTACGCGACGTCCCACGGGGCGAGTTCGGCGAGGCCGAGCTCCTTCGCGGCGAACGTGCGCAGTTCGTCCCAGTCCTTGTCCGCGTGCGGGCGGGCGCGCGTCGCGAGATCCTCGAGGAATGCGATCACCTGCTGCGGCGATTCGGCCATCTTCGGCGCGAGCGACACTTCGGCGAAATTGCGGTAGCCGAGCATCTGCGCCTCTTCGCGGCGCAGCTTCAGCTCGTCGGCGACGATCGCCGTGTTGTCCCATTCGGCCTTGCCGTCGCCGTATTGCGGCCCGAGCTCCGACGCGCGCGTCGCATAGGCGCGGTAGAGCGTCTCGCGCAGCGCGCGGTTGTCCGCGTACTGCAGCACCGGGAAGTACGACGGGAAATGCAGCGTGAATTTCCAGCCTTCCTTGCCGTCCTTCTGCGCGGCTTCGCGGGCGGCCTCGATCGCGTCGCCGGGCAGGCCGGCCAGCTCGGCTTCGTCGTGGGCGAAGTACGCGTACGCGTTGGTCGCGTCGAGCACGTGATCGGAGAACGCCTTCGACAGCGCGGCCTGCTGTTCCTGCAGTTCCGCGAAGCGCGGCTTCTGGTCCTCCGGCAGCTCGGCGCCCGACAGGCGGAAGTCGCGCAGCGCATTGTCGAGGATCTTCTTGCGCTCGGCCGACAGCGTCGCGTATTCGGCGCTCGCGGCGATCGCCTTGTACTTTTCGTACAGCGCGAGATTCTGGCCGACGCTCGACCAGAATTCGGTCACGCGCGGCAGGTTTTCACCGTACGCAGCCCGCAGTTCGGGCGTGTCGGCGACCGCATTCAGGTGGCCGACGATGCCCCATGCGCGGCCGAGCGGCTCCGTGGCCCGCTCGACCGTCTCAACGACGGCGGCCCACGTCGACGGCGTGTCGCTCGCGCTCGCGGCTTCGACCGCGCGGCTGGCGGCATCGAGCAGCGTATCGAGCGCGGGCGTCACGTGTTCCGGGCGGATCTCGCCGAAACGGGGCAGGCCGGAGAAGTCGAGGAGCGGATTGGTGTTGGCGCTGGCGGACATAAGACTCCCTGTCTGTTGCCGGATGAACCGGGATGAAAAGGGTAACGGCGGCGGCGCGCGAACGCGCCCGATACCGACATTATTGGGGCGCATCGTGCGCTTTCCAATCGTTAGTTTCTAATGACGCGATTGACGCAGGGTCGGATGCGCAGCGAGGCGCGCCGGCTGGCGCGATGCAGCCGGGCGATTGCGGCTGGCGAGACACCGGCGCACGGAAGCGCGCGCCGGCTGGGCGGGTGGCGCGTCAGGCCGCGGCGGCCGCGGCGCGTTCGGCGGATTCGATCGTGTTGATCAGCAGCATCGTGATGGTCATCGGACCGACGCCGCCCGGCACCGGCGTGATGTAGCCGGCGACTTCCTTCACGCCCGCGAAATCGACGTCGCCGCACAGCTTGCCTGCGTCGTCACGGTTCATGCCGACGTCGATCACCGTCGCGCCCGGCTTTACCATGTCGGCGGTCAGGATGTTGCGCTTGCCGACCGCGGCGACCACGATGTCGGCCTCGCGCGTATGCGCGGCGAGGTCGCGCGTCTTGCTGTGGCAAATCGTCACGGTCGCGCCGGCGTCGAGCAGCATCATCGCCATCGGCTTGCCGACGATGTTCGAGCGGCCGATCACGACCGCGTTCGCGCCTTGCAGCGCGATGCCGTGCGCTTCGAACATCTTCATCACGCCGTACGGCGTGCACGGGCGGAACAGCGGCTTGCCGGTCATCAGCGCGCCGGCGTTCGCGACGTGAAAGCCGTCGACGTCCTTTTCCGGCGCGATCGCCTCGATCACCTTGTGGCTGTCGATGTGCGCGGGCAGCGGCAGCTGGACGAGGATGCCGTGGATCTTCGGGTCGCGGTTCAGTTCGTCGATGCGCGCGAGCAGGTCGGCTTCCGACAGCGTGGCCGGGTACGCATCCTTCAGCGAGAAGAAACCGTTGTCCTCGCAGGCCTTGATCTTGTTGCGCACGTAGACTTCGCTCGCCGGATTTTCGCCGACGAGGATCACCGCGAGACCGGGCTGGTGGCCGCGGGCGGTCAGTGCGGCGGCGCGCTCGGCGGCCTGACCGCGCAGGGTCTTCGAGAGGGCGTTGCCGTCGATGAGGAGGGCTGTCATGGTGGTGGGTCCTGCCGGGAAGTTGGAATGCGGGCGTACGACGCGCGAAGCGCCGTAGCAAAGCACGTAATTATACCGTTCGCCTGCTGCCGTCCGACAGCGAATCAACGGGAAGCGTCATGGCCGCGGCGCGTGCGCGCCGGGAGGAACGGCCGCCGCCGCGCGAGTGGGCCGCATCGCGCGGGGCGGCAAATACCGGTTGCGGGCCGGGCGGGCCGTGCCGCCGCGGCCGGAGAACCCGCTCAGGCCTGCTTCTTCGACAGCGCGAGGCGCAGCAGGTCGGCCACCGTGTTGACGTTGAGCTTTTCCATGATGTTCGCGCGGTGCGCCTCGACCGTCTTGATGCTGATGCCGAGGTCGTCGGCGATCTGCTTGTTCAGGCGGCCGGCGATGATCCGCTCGAGCACCTGCTGCTCGCGCGCGGTCAGCTTCGACAGGCGTTCGCTCGCGGCACGCTGTTCCTGGACGCTCTTGCTTTCGCTTCGGGCCTTGTCGAGCATCCGCTCGACGAGCTTGCGCAGCTCGGCTTCGTCGAACGGTTTCTCGATAAAGTCCATCGCACCCTTTTTCATCGTCGACACGGCCATCGGCACGTCGCCGTGACCCGTGACGAAGATGATCGGCAGCGCGGCATTGTCGGCGATCAGGCGTTCCTGCAATTCGAGGCCGCTCATGCCCGACATCCGCACGTCGAGGATCAGGCACGCGATCTGGCCGGCCTGCTGCGCCGGCTGGTAGGCATCGAGGAACTGCTCGGCGCTCGAGAAGCATTGCACGCGATAGCCGTTCGCCTCCAGCAGCCAGCGCAGCGAGTCCCGTACGGCCTCGTCGTCGTCGACGACAAAGACGGTTTCCTGAGTGGTGGTGACAGGGCTATTCATAGTTCTCCCGTAACGGTATGTGATGCCGATGCCTCGCGCCCCCCTTGGCCGAGATCAGCGGGTTCCCCAATGGGCAGGCTGCAGTGGAACGTCGCGCCGGAAATGCGGCCATCCGGCTCGACGTTGTTGACCACCCACAGACGCCCCCGATGCGATTCGATGATCGAACGGCAGATGTTCAGCCCCATGCCCATGCCATCGGACTTGGTGCTGTAAAACGGTTCGAACAGGCGCTCGGCGGTCGCTTCATCGACGCCCGGGCCCTGGTCGATCACACGGATGTCGACGAAGCCCGCATCGATGTCGGCGACGACGCGGATCACGCCGTCCGCCGACGCCGGCTTCACGTCGGCCATCGCCTCGGCTGCGTTCTTCATCAGGTTCATCAGCACCTGTTCGATCAGCACGGGGTCGACATAAATAATAGGCATTCTTGCGAGGATTTCCGTGACGATCCGGATCCTGCGCTTTCTGGCCTCGATTTCGGCCAGCCCGACCGCATCGGCGACGATGTCCGCGACCCGTGCCGGCTGGCGCTTCGGCTCGCTGCGCTTCACGAATTCGCGGATCCGCTTGACGATCATCCCCGCGCGCAGCGCCTGCTGCGCGGTCTTTTCCAGCGCGGGCTGCAGCGTCTCGGGCGTGCCGCGGCCGCTCTTCACGAGCGCGAGCGTACCCGAGCAGTAGTTGTTGATCGCGGCGAGCGGCTGATTCAATTCGTGAGCAATCGACGACGCCATTTCACCCATCGTCATCAATCGGCTCGTGAACTGCAGCTTTTCTTCCTGCTGATGCGCGAGCTCCTGCGCTTTCTTGCGGGTCGTGATGTCGGTCGCGATCTGCATCTGCGCGAGGTGGCCGTCCACCCACTGGATGTACTGGCGGCGCACCTCGAACCACTTCTGGATGCTCTCGACGTACACCTCCTGCGCATCGGCGGTGCTGCTCGTCAGCGCGGCGGCCGGCAGCCCCGCGAACGCGTCGACCATGTCGATCGAGTCGGACGACGCCTGCGCGCGGTCGAAGCCGCCGCCCGACAGCTCCAGGTGGCCGTCCGGACGAATGCCGAACAGGTGGCGGTAGTAGCGGTTCGCGAACAGCAGCTCGGCTTCGTCGGCGGCGAGCACCGACACCGCGGCGTCGAGGCTTTCGAGCACCGTCGTGAAGCGTTCGTGCGCGGCCGCGAGCTCTTCGCGCGCGCGCTTCGGCTCGGTGATGTCGGTCATCGACGACATCCAGCCGGTCTGGCGGCCCGAGCTGTCGATCAGCGGTGACACGTACAGGCGCGCATGGAACAGCGTGCCGTTCTTGCGCCGCACGCGCAGCTCGAAGCCCGAGCTCGGCGCCTTGCCGCGCAGCGTCATGTCGAGCTGGCGCTGCATTTCCGGGTACGCGTCGCGCGGCCAGTACGGGAACGGTGCGACCTTGCCGACGAGATCGGTTTCGTCCCAGCCCGTCATCCGGCAGAAGGCAGGGTTCACGTGCGTGATGCGGCCGTGCATGTCGAGCACGCGCATGCCGATCAGCACCGAGTTTTCCATCGCGCGGCGGAAGAACGCTTCCGCATACAGCGCCTGCTGCGCCTCGAAGCGCTGGCGCGTGTGCTTCCACAGGCTCCAGAGGCTCCACAGCACGAAGCACGACAGGCCGGCGACGAGCCACACGAGCGTGTTGTTGGTCAGGTTGGTGAGCTGCGGGAACGCATACACGCGCACCGTCAGCCCCTGACCGGGCGGGTCGAGCGGCAGATCGTAGTGGGAGTCGCGCGGCAGGCGCGGCCGCGTCGACGTGGACGACAGTTCGCGGTTGTTCGAATCGGTGATCGAGATCTTGTACTTCGACGACAGTTCCTGCGGGATGTCGTGCTTCAGGATGCCCTCGACCGAGAACACCGCGGCGATCGAGCCGAGATAGTCGCGGTCGCCGCGCATCACGGGCGTCTGCAACGTGATGAAGCCGTTACCGAAGTCGTCGTAGATCAGCGGCGAATAGGCCTGGCGGCGCGTGCTGCGCGCCTCGTCGTACGCGCCGCGCACGGCGTCCTGCATCTGTGCGTCGCCGGGCTTCGCGAGGCGCTGGCCGAGCAGCGGCGGATGCACGGTGGGCCAGCGTTGCACGCCGGGCGCCGTATACCAGTTCAGGTAAAGGATTTCCGGATGCGTCTGCATCACGTCCGCGACGGCCATCTGGAATGCATTCTGGTCGAGACGGCCGGACGCGAGATCGCGCGACAGCGCCTGCAACTGTTCCTGCGCGCCCGTCATCGACAGGCGGATCTGCTGCTGGGCCCACGCGACGTTGCGAAACAGTGTGTCTTCCTGCTGCTGCTGTTCGCGCCGGTTCAGGCTCCACAGGATGAGGCTCATCACCACGAGGAACACCAGGATCGACAGCAGCGGCGTCAGCAAATAGGAATTGGACCACCACGGTCCGTGGTGCCAACGGGACGGCTGCGACTCCGCCGGCGGGCCCGGCGGTCGCGCCGAGCGTGCGAAAAGCCGATCGGTCAACATGGCAGGATTGTAGCGCAGCGCAATACATGGAAAACCTATACCGGATATGTTGAACGGAAACGGTTTTGTTCCGACGAGACGTGCCGGAGAGCCCCGAAATATGGGTGCAGCGCAGCAATATTCCGCATTGCGAGAAAAGATCTCACAATTCGAAAATTTTGTTGCGCGGGCCCGTCCACGCTCATTACAATCCGCTGGAGCTTGCCCGCAGCCGGCCGCGTCGCGTCGTCTGCACGAGAGCGATCCTCACATTCCAGGACCCAGGAGACGAGAATGTCCGCTGTACCGAACGAAGTGATGAAATATGTCGCCGCCGAACGTGACGACGACCCGCAAGAAACCGTCGAGTGGCTGGAGTCGCTCGATGGCGTGATCTCCTCCGTGGGCACTGGCCGTGCGCATTACCTGATCGAAAAGCAGATCGAATTCGCCCGCATGCACGGCGAACACCTGCCGTTCTCCGCCAATACCCCGTACATCAACACGATTCCGGTCGAAGCCCAGGCGAAGATTCCGGGCGACCAGGACATCGAGCACCGCATCCGTTCGTACACGCGCTGGAACGCGCTGGCGATGGTGCTGCGCGCAGGCAAGGACACGAACGTCGGCGGTCACATCGCGTCGTTCGCGTCGGCCGCGACGCTCTACGACGTCGGCTACAACCACTTCTGGCACGCAGCGTCCGACCAGCACGGCGGCGATCTCGTGTTCGTGCAGGGCCACTCGTCGCCGGGCGTGTACTCGCGCGCGTTCCTGCTCGGCCGTCTGTCGGAAGAGCAGCTCGACAACTTCCGCCAGGAAGTCGACGGCAAGGGCATCTCGTCGTACCCGCACCCGTGGCTGATGCCGGATTTCTGGCAGTTCCCGACCGTGTCGATGGGTCTCGGCCCGATCATGGCGATCTACCAGGCGCGCTTCATGAAGTACCTGGAGTCGCGCGGCATCGCGAAGACGGAAGGCCGCAAGGTGTGGGCGTTCCTCGGCGACGGCGAGACGGACGAGCCGGAATCGCTCGGCGCGATCGGCATGGCGAGCCGCGAGAAGCTCGACAACCTCGTGTTCGTGATCAACTGCAACCTGCAGCGTCTCGACGGCCCGGTGCGCGGCAACGGCAAGATCATCCAGGAACTCGAATCGGAATTCCGCGGCGCCGGCTGGAACGTGATCAAGGTCATCTGGGGCAGCCGCTGGGATGCGCTGTTCGCGCGCGACAAGTCGGGCGCGCTGATGCGCCGCATGATGGAGTGCGTCGACGGCGAATACCAGACGTACAAGTCGGAGTCGGGCGCGTACGTGCGCGAGCACTTCTTCAACACGCCTGAACTGAAGGCGCTGGTCGCCGACTGGTCGGACGACGACATCTGGGCGCTGAACCGCGGCGGTCACGATCCGCACAAGATCTACGCGGCGTTCCACGAAGCCACGAACACGAAGGGCGCGCCGACCGTCATCCTCGCGAAGACCATCAAGGGCTACGGGATGGGCGAGTCGGGCCAGGCGATGAACATCACGCACCAGCAGAAGAAGCTGCCGGTCGAGCAACTGAAGAAGTTCCGTGACCAGTTCCGCCTGCCGATCACCGACGAGCAGATCGCCGACGTGCCGTACCTCAAGTTCGAGGAAGGTTCGAAGGAACTCGAATACATGCGCCAGAAGCGCATGGACCTCGGCGGCTACCTGCCGCACCGCCGCGAGAAGGCGACGTCGCTGCCGGTGCCGGCGCTCGACGCGTTCGAGCCGCTCTTGAAGGGCACGGGCGAAGGCCGCGAGATCTCGACGACGATGGCGTTCGTGCGGATCCTGAACATCCTGCTGAAGGACAAGGCGCTCGGCAAGCGCGTCGTGCCGATCGTCCCGGACGAATCGCGTACGTTCGGCATGGAAGGCCTGTTCCGCCAGATCGGTATCTGGAACCAGGAAGGCCAGAAGTACGTGCCGGAAGATTCCGACCAGCTGATGTTCTACAAGGAATCGCAGACCGGCCAGATCTTGCAGGAAGGCATCAACGAAGCGGGCGGCATGTGCGACTGGATCGCGGCGGCGACGTCGTATTCGACGCACGGCGAGATCATGGTGCCGTTCTACATCTTCTACTCGATGTTCGGCTTCCAGCGGATCGGCGACCTCGCGTGGGCCGCGGGCGACATGCGTTCGCGCGGCTTCCTGCTGGGCGGCACGGCGGGCCGGACGACGCTGAACGGCGAAGGCCTGCAGCACGAAGACGGTCACTCGCTCCTGTGGGCGGCCTCGGTGCCGAACTGCGTGAGCTACGACCCGACGTTCGGCTACGAACTCGCGGTGATCATCCAGGACGGCCTGCGCCGCATGGTGCAGGAGCAGGAAGACGTGTACTACTACATCACGGTGATGAACGAAAACTACGAGCACCCGGCGATTCCGCAGGGCGAGCACGTGGCGGCCGACATCATCAAGGGCATGTACGCGTTCAAGAAGGCCGACGCCGACAAGAAGGCGCCGCGCGTCCAGCTGCTCGGCGCGGGCACGATCTTCAACGAAGTGATCGCCGCCGCCGACCTGCTGAAGAACGACTGGGGCGTCGCCGCTGACCTGTGGAGCGTGCCGAGCTTCACGGAACTCGCGCGCGAAGGCCATGAGGTCGAGCGCTGGAACCTGCTCCATCCGACCGAAGAGCGTCGCCTGTCGCACGTGCAGAAGTGCCTGAAGGACACGCAGGGCCCGGTCATCGCATCGACCGACTACGTCCGTGCGCTGGTCGACCAGATCCGTGGCCAGATCGATCGCCGCTTCGTCGTGCTGGGCACCGACGGCTTTGGCCGTTCGGATACCCGCGAGAAGCTGCGTCACTTCTTCGAGGTCGACCGTCACTGGGTCACCGTCGCCGCGCTCAACGCGCTGGCCGACGAAGGCACGATCGAGCGCAAGGTGGTCGCGGACGCGATCGCCAAGTACAACCTCGATCCGTCCAAGCCCAACCCGATGACCGTTTAACGCACACGCCGTGTGATGCCGCGCGCCGCTCCCGCGAGGAGCGCGCGCGGCCATGGAGACAGAAACAGATGAGTCAAGCGATCGAAGTGAAGGTGCCGGATATCGGCGATTACAAGGACGTGCCGGTCATCGAGATCGGCGTGAAGGTGGGCGATACGGTCGAGCCCGAGCAGTCGCTCGTCACGCTCGAGTCGGACAAGGCGACGATGGACGTGCCGAGCCCGGTCGGCGGCGTCGTGAAGGAAATCAAGGTCAAGGTCGGCGATTCCGTGTCGGAAGGCTCGCTGATCGTCCTGCTCGAAGGCGGCGCAGGCGCCCAGGCGAACGGCGCGGCCGCGCCGGCAGCAGCGCCGGCTCCCGCAGCGGCGCCGGCCGCCGCTGCGCCCGCTGCCGCCCCGGCAGCATCCGGCGGCACGCTCGAAGTGAAGGTGCCCGACATCGGCGACTACAAGGACGTTCCGGTGATCGAGATCGGCGTGAAGGTCGGCGACACGGTCGAGAAGGAACAGTCGCTCGTCACGCTCGAATCGGACAAGGCGACGATGGACGTGCCGAGCCCGGCCGCCGGCGTCGTGAAGGACATCAAGGTCAAGGTGGGCGATTCGGTGTCGGAAGGCACGCTGATCGTGCTGCTCGAAGCCGCCGGCGCACCGGCTGCCGCACCGCAGGCCAGCGCACCGGCTCCGGCCGCTGCCGCGCCCGCGCCTGCCGCTGCACCGGCGCCCGCGCCTGCGAAGGCTGCGCCGGCACCGGCACCGGCAGCCGCCGCCCCGGCCGCCGCGCCGTCGGGCGAATACCGCGCCAGCCACGCATCGCCGTCGGTCCGCAAGTTCGCACGCGAACTCGGCGTCGACGTCGCACGCGTGCAGGGTTCGGGTCCGAAGGGCCGCATTACGAAGGAAGACGTCACGGGCTTCGTGAAGGGCGTGATGACGGGCCAGCGCGCGGCGCCGGGCGCGGCAGCCGCGCCGGCAGGCGGCGGCGAGCTGAACCTGCTGCCGTGGCCGAAGGTCGACTTCTCGAAGTTCGGCCCGTTCGAGGCGAAGCCGCTGTCGCGCATCAAGAAGATCTCGGGCGCGAACCTGCATCGCAACTGGGTGATGATCCCGCACGTCACGAACAACGACGAAGCGGACATCACCGAGCTCGAGGCGCTGCGCGTCCAGCTGAACAAGGAGCACGAAAAGGCGGGCGTGAAGTTCACGATGCTCGCGTTCGTGATCAAGGCAGTCGTCGCCGCGCTGAAGAAATTCCCGACCTTCAACGCGAGCCTCGACGGCGACAACCTCGTGTTCAAGCAGTACTTCCACGTCGGTTTCGCGGCCGATACGCCGAACGGTCTCGTCGTGCCGGTGATCCGCGATGCGGACAAGAAGGGCCTCGTCGACATCGCGAAGGAAATGAGCGACCTGTCGAAGGCCGCGCGCGAAGGCAAGCTGAAGCCGGACCAGATGCAGGGCGGCTGCTTCTCGATCTCGTCGCTCGGCGGGATCGGCGGGACGAACTTCACGCCGATCATCAACGCGCCGGAAGTGGCGATCCTCGGGTTGTCGCGCGGACAGATGAAGCCGGTGTGGGACGGCAAGCAGTTCGTGCCGCGTCTCATGCTGCCGCTGTCGCTGTCGTATGACCATCGCGTGATCGATGGCGCGGAAGCCGCGCGGTTCAATGCGTATCTCGGCGCGTTGCTCGGCGATTTCCGTCGCATCATTCTTTGATGAGCGGGGAGGTGGCTCGCGGGGGCGTGGATTTGTTTTTGGTTCTCTACGCCCTTTCGTTGAACCTGTTGCGCTAACGGTCTGCTAGCGTCGCCCCTGCGCGGGGCGGCGGTCACTTTTCTTTGTCTTCCAAAGAAAAGTAACCAAAAGAAAGGCGCGTCCTTGGGCGGACGGCAAAGGTGGTCATGCCCAGGGTTGTGGTTTTTGCCCGGCCGTAGTCAGGTTCTTTCGCGGGTTCCTCCCCCTCTGTCTGCAGTCAATCAAGAAGGGGACAGTCATGAGTCTCATCGAAGTCAAGGTTCCGGATATCGGCGATTTCAGCGGCGTCGATGTCATCGAAGTCAACGTGAAACCCGGCGACGTGATCGAAAAAGAGCAAACGCTCATCACGCTCGAATCCGATAAAGCCTCCATGGAAGTGCCCAGCGACGTCGCCGGCACCGTCAAGGAAGTCAAGGTCAAAGCCGGCGAGAAAGTCTCGCAAGGCACCGTCATCGCCATCGTCGAAGCATCGGCAGGCGCAGCCGCGCCCGCACCCGCGAAAGCACCCGAAGCGCCGAAGGCCGCAGCAGCTGCACCGGCCCCGGCCGCCGCGCCGGCACCCGCGCCGCAAGCCGGCAGCTACAGCGGCGCGGCCGACATCGAGTGCGACATGCTCGTGCTCGGCGCCGGCCCCGGCGGTTACTCGGCCGCGTTCCGCGCGGCCGACCTCGGCATGAAGACCGTGCTCGTCGAACGCTACTCGACGCTCGGCGGCGTGTGCCTGAACGTCGGTTGCATCCCGTCGAAGGCACTGCTGCATACGTCGCTCGTCGTCGAGGAAGCCGCGGCGCTCGCGTCGCACGGCATCACGTTCGGCAAGCCGCAAGTCGATCTCGACAAGCTGCGCGACTTCAAGGGCGGCGTCGTCAAGAAGCTGACGACGGGCCTCGCCGGCATGGCGAAGGCACGCAAGGTCGAAGTGGTGACCGGCGTCGGCGCGTTCGTCGATCCGTTCCACATGGAAGTGCAGGGCGAAAACGGCAAGAAGGTCGTCAAGTTCAAGCAGGCGATCATCGCCGCGGGCTCGCAGGCCGTGAAGCTGCCGTTCATGCCGGAAGACCCGCGCGTCGTCGATTCGACGGGCGCGCTCGAACTGCGCCAATTGCCCAAGCGCATGCTCGTGATCGGCGGCGGCATCATCGGCCTCGAAATGGCCACGGTGTACTCGACGCTCGGCGCCGAGATCGACGTCGTCGAAATGATGGACGGCCTGATGATGGGCGCCGACCGCGATCTCGTGAAGGTCTGGGAAAAGTACAACGCGAAGCGCTTCGGCAACGTGATGCTGAAGACCAAGACGGTCGGCGCGGAAGCGAAGGAAGACGGCATCTACGTGAAGTTCGAGGGCGAGAAGGCGCCGGCGGAAGCGCAGCGCTACGACCTCGTGCTCGTCGCGGTGGGCCGCAGCCCGAACGGCAAGAAGATCGGTGCCGACAAGGCCGGCGTCGCGGTTACGGATCGCGGCTTCATCGAGGTCGACAAGCAGATGCGTACGAACGTGCCGCACATCTTCGCGATCGGCGATATCGTCGGCCAGCCGATGCTCGCGCACAAGGCCGTGCACGAAGGCCACGTTGCCGCGGAAGCCGCGCACGGCGAGAAGGCGTACTTCGACGCGCTGCAGATTCCGTCGGTGGCCTACACCGATCCGGAAGTGGCGTGGGCCGGCAAGACGGAAGACCAGTGCAAGGCCGAAGGCATCAAGTACGGCAAGGCCGTGTTCCCGTGGGCCGCTTCGGGCCGTGCGATCGCGAACGGCCGCGACGAAGGCTTCACGAAACTGATCTTCGACGAGGAAACCCATCGCGTGATCGGCGGCGCGATCGTCGGCCTGAACGCGGGCGACCTGATCAGCGAAGTGTGCCTCGCGGTCGAGATGGGCGCGGACGCGGAAGACATCGGCAAGACGATCCATCCGCACCCGACGCTCGGCGAATCTGTCGGCATGGCCGCCGAGCTGTACGAAGGCGTCTGTACGGACCTGCCGCCGCAGCGCAAGAAGTAACGCGAACGGCGCGGCCGGCCACGCGCCGGCCCGAAAAAAACGCCGCCGCCCGGATCATCCGGGCGGCGGCGTTTTCTTTGGTGTGCGCGCGACAGGCTAGAAGGCGGAGCGCCGTTGCCGCTCGCCCACGCCCCCATGTTCCGGCGCCAGAAACGAAAAAGCCGCGCTGGGCGCGGCTCTTTCAGGAGCAGGGGACGCTTACGCGGCCGGCTTGCTCGAACGACGTGCGGCAGCGGCGGTGGCAGCCTTCGTTGCGACGGCAGCAGCGGCGTTGAAGTTCGTTTCAGCGATTTCGACCGCTTGCTTCGTGGCCTTCTGAACCGTTTCGTACGTGGTGTTCGCAGCGTTCAGTGCCGACTTCAGTGCGGCGACAGCCGTTTCCGAACCGGCCGGGGCGTTCTTCGCGACGTTGTCGACGAGCGCCTGGACCTTCTTGTTCTGCTCTTCGAATTGCGCTTCGGCAACCTTCGCGAATTCGGCTTGCGTCGACGACGCGATTTCGTACAGGTGACGGCCGTACGACAGCACCTTTTCCGCGACCGGCTGCGACAGGCTCGCCTGCAGCGCGATCAGTTCCTGCGCGTCCTTCACCGACAGCAGACGCTGCGCGTTTTCCTGGCCCTCGGCCAGCGTCGACTTCACGACCTGCAGGTTGAGTTCGATCAGCTTTTCGACGCCTTCGAACGCCTTGGTCGTCAGACCGAACAGGCTTTCGAGGTTGGCTTTCTGGGCGGCGGCGATTTGCTCGGGGGTCAGCAAGGACATGTCAAGCTCCTGAAAAGCGATCGCGTCGATCGCAGGGTAAAGGGCACTACGCTGGGGAACTTCGGCGATGCGTGCTTTGTGCAACGCAGCAATGAGGCCTATTTTAGGGCAGAGAAAACGGATGTCAAGTATTTTTTGTGCGTTGCACAATCGCGACAAATTATCGATAAAACAACGGGTTATCGTAGCCGTTCGGAATCGGTTTCAGGCCTGTTCCCAGATGGTGCGCACGATGGCGGGGCAAGCGCGCCGCACCATGATCACGCACAGGTAAACCTGACAGGCCCATGGAACGTTATCCTTCTGTTCCTGTCGAAAAGCGCGCCGTTTCGATGCGCGTGCCGTGGCGACGTGCCGCCGCCACGGTCGAGACCGGCGCCTTTGGCACGCCGAGCGCCGGATACGTACTTTCCCCGCTTTAAATTGCCTCCGAAGTGACGTTATCTCAATTAACCGTGTGGTAATCGGGAGACGGGCGCTGTCGGGCAGTGCATCCCATGGATTTTTTCGATGGGAGCGGAAGGGTCGATTGGCCGGAGGTTGGCCGACCCTTACATTCCGGTTTAACGACGATCGGTAAGTGCCTAATATTGCTCTTTTTTTCAGCTTTAACTACACTTGCGGAAACCTCCCGCCCGCTTTGTCCAGACCCCAATGAAAGCCGAATCGTTTTCACCGCGCAGATTGTTGCAGAGCATGACGCTCGGCACGGCTGTGTCGGTCGCAGTCGCGTTGCTGGCGACCACCGCGTCCGTCACGCCTGCCGATGCCTTCGCCGCCACTGCGAAGACCCAAGCCGCCAAGAAAAAAGCCGTCGCTCCTGCTTCGTCAGCGAAGAAGAAGTCGGCCAAGGCGACCCCCGATAAATCCGCCAAGGTCGCCGCGGCCGATGCGCCGCGCGCGAAAGCGTCGCGAAAGCGCGTGACGCTCGCGGCGAACAACGTGCACGGCGGCCATCGCGGCGCGGTGCGCAAGGTCGCGTTCCAGCCGCGCCGTCCGACGGTCGGCCAGGCGTTCGGCCTGCACGACACGCCCGACGCGCTCGCGCTGCGCTCCAGCGTCGCGTACGTCGTCGACCAGAATTCCGGCGAGCCGCTGTTCGACAAGAATTCGCACGCGGTCGTGCCGATCGCGTCGATTTCGAAGCTGATGACGGCGATGGTCGTGCTCGACTCGAAGTCGCCGATGACCGACCAGCTCGAAGTCACCGACGAAGACCGCGACTACGAGAAGGGCACGGGCTCGCGCCTGTCGGTCGGCTCGGTGCTGTCGCGCGAGGACATGCTGCACATCGCGCTGATGGCGTCCGAAAACCGCGCGGCCGCCGCGCTGTCGCGTTATTACCCGGGCGGCCGTCCGGCGTTCATCGCGGCGATGAACGCGAAGGCGAAGTCGCTCGGCATGACCGACACGCACTTCGAGAATTCGACCGGCCTGTCGAGCTCGAACGTGTCGAGCGCGCGCGATCTCGTGAAGATGGTCAATGCGGCGTACCAGTACCCGATGATCCGCCAGTTCTCGACCGATCGCACCTACGAGGTGTACACGGGCAAGCGCAACCTGGTCTACAACAGCACCAACGCGCTGATCCGCGGTAACGGCTCGTGGGACATCGGCCTGCAGAAGACGGGCTTCATCAACGAAGCGGGCGAGTGCCTGGTGATGCAGGCGACGATCCACGGCCGGCCGATGGTGATGGTGCTGCTCGATTCGTTCGGCAAGTACTCGCGCTTCGCCGACGCGTCGCGTCTGCGCAACTGGCTCGATGCCGGCGGCGGCGAACGCCTGACGGCGGCCAACACGCCGAGCGGCGGCACCTGATCGTGTGCGGCGGTTCGCCGCCGTATCGATCGCCGCAACGAAAAAGCCCCGCAATCGCGGGGCTTTTTTCGTCCGGCGACACACCGGAGCGGGAACCGGGCCGACGGCGCGGCTTACGCCTGCCGTTGCAACCCGTCCACGTCCTTCTCGGGCGCCGGCCGGTAGCCGAGCGATTCCGAGATGGTGAGCGCCGTGCGGCTCAACTGGCCGAGCCACGCGTCCTGCAGGCGGTCGGCCGGCGCCGACAGCGACAGGCCCGCGACGAGCTTGCCCGAATCGTCGTAGATGCCGGCCGCGATACAGCGCACGCCGAGCTCGAGCTCCTCGTTGTCGCGCGCGCACGATTGCTGGCGGACGATCGTCAGCTCGCGCTCAAGCTTCGCGATGTCGGTGATGCTGTTCTGCGTATGGCCGGACAGCCCCGTGCGCGTCGCATAGGCACGCACGCGCGACGTTTCGTCGGCCGCGAGGAACAGCTTGCCGACCGACGTGAGGTGCAGCGGCGCGCGGCCGCCGATCGCGCGGACGACCTGCATGCCCGAGCGCTCGGAGTACGCGCGCTCGATATAGACGATCTCGTCGCCCTGGCGCACCGACAGGTTCACGGTCTGCCCGGTGAGGCGGTGCAACTCGCGCATCGGCATGAGCGCCGCATCGCGCACCGACAGGCGCGCCTTCACGAGATTGCCGAGTTCGAGCAGCCGCATGCCGAGGCGGTAGGTGCCGGGATCCGAGCGGTCGACCAGGCGGCAGGTCACCATGTCGTTGAGGATGCGGTGCGCGGTCGACGGGTGCAGCTCCGTGCGCTGCGCAAGTTCCTTCAGGCTGACCGGGTCACTGTGCGCGGCGAGCGCGTCCAGCAACCGCATCATGCGTTCGATCACCTGGATCGACGTTTTTGAATCCGGGGTGGGTTGGCTCATGTCGGGGGAGGAATCGGTTGACGCGTCAAGCGGTGTTGCAACGATTGTATCTCGTATTGTGAAAAAAGCGAACGCCGTTCGAGGAAGTCCTCGTTTCGCGCAGTGCGGGCTTGCGCGCGGGCCGGCGTTGGTCTTGCTGGCCAAACGTCGGATAATGAGAGCCGTTTTCTCGAAGGAGCACGTATGCGAGTCGGTTTGTTCGTCACCTGCCTGGTCGACCTGATGCGCCCCGAAATCGGCTTTTCGGCGCTCAAGCTGATTCGCGACGCCGGCTACGAGGTGATCGTGCCGCCCGCGCAGACCTGCTGCGGCCAGCCGGCCTACAACTCGGGCGACCGTGCGCTCGCGCGCGATCTCGCGGAAAAGACGCTGCGCGAGTTCGAGCAGTTCGATTACGTCGTCGCGCCGTCGGGTTCGTGCGGCGGGATGATCCGCGCGCACTACGGCGACCTGTTCCGCGACGACCCCGAACTGATGGGGCGCTACACGCGATTCCAGCAGAAAGTCCACGAACTGACCGATTTCCTCGCGAACGTCGCGAAGGTGTCGCTCGCGCCGGGCGAATTCGCCGGGCCGGTCACCTATCACGATTCATGCTCGGGCCTGCGCGAGCTCGGCGTGAAGGCGCAGCCGCGCGCGCTGCTCGCGCAGCGCGGCGTCGCGGTGACCGAGATGAAGGATTGCGAGCACTGTTGCGGCTTCGGCGGCACGTTCGCGGTCAAGTACGGCGACATCTCGGCGGCCATCGCGGACGAGAAATGCGCGAACGTGCGCGCGTCGGGCGCGGGCACCGTCGTGCTCGGCGATCTCGGCTGCATGCTGAACATCGAAGGGCGGTTGCGCCGCACCGGCGACCGCGACACGCGCGTGCTGCACGTCGCGCAGGTGCTGGCGGGCGACGTCTGACGCCCGGTTCCGCTCACTTTTCCCCGATACCGCGATGCAAGTCCAATCGATGCATTTCAAGGCGCGCGCCGGCCAGAAGCTGGCCGACCAGCGCCTGCAGCAGAACCTGAAGAAGCTGTCGACGAAGTTCGTGTCCGCCCGCGCCGACGCGATGACCCTGATCGACTTCCCGGCCACGCGTGCCGCGCTCAAGGCGCGCCGCAACCGCGCGCTCGAGCATCTCGACGTGTGGCTCGAGGCATTCGAGCGCGAGGCGACGCGGCGCGGCACGACGGTCCTGTTCGCCGAGACGACCGCGGACGCCGCGCGGCTCGTGGCCGACATCGCGCGCCGGCACGACGTGAAGAAGGTCATCAAGACCAAGTCGATGGTGTCCGAGGAAATGCGCCTGAACGCGGTGCTCGCGGAGATGGGCGTGCAGTCGATCGAGACGGACCTCGGCGAATACATCCTGCAGATCAACGACAACGAGCCGCCGAGCCACATCATTGCGCCCGTCGTGCACAAGGACAAGGACGAGATCGCCGACCTGTTCGCGCGCACGCACCGGCGTGAGCGGCTCACCGAGATTCCGGACATGACGCGCGAGGCGCGCGAGGTGCTGCGCCCGCATTTCATGTCGGCCGACATGGGCGTGACGGGCGGCAATTTCGTGATCGCGGAGACGGGCTCGGTCGCGATCGTGACGAACGAAGGGAACGAGGGCATGTGCACGGTCATGCCGCGCGTGCATGTCGCGGTGACGGGCATCGAGAAGGTGCTGCCGACGCTCGAGGATCTCGCGACCGCGATGCGGCTGCTGCCGCGCTCCGCGACCGGGCAGAAGACGTCGAACTACTTCTCGCTGCTGACCGGGCCGCGCGGGCCGGGCGACGAGGACGGCCCCGAGCACAGCTACGTGGTGCTCGTCGACGGCGGCCGCACCGGCCTGATCGGCGGCGAATTCCAGGAGATGCTGCGCTGCATCCGCTGCGGCGCGTGCATGAACCATTGCCCGGTGTACCAGAAAGTCGGCGGTCACGCGTACGGCTGGGTCTATCCGGGGCCGATGGGCTCGGTGCTGACGCCGAGCTACGTCGGGCTCGACCGCACGCTCGACCTGCCGCAGGCCGCGACGCTGTGCGGCGAATGCGACAGCGTCTGTCCGGCCGGGATTCCGTTGTCGCACCTGCTGCGCACGCTGCGCGAGAAGCAGGTCGAGCGCCATCTGCGGCCGTGGCGCGAGCGGGCGGCGCTCGCCGCGTGGGGTTTCTTCGCCCGGCGGCCGATGCTGTATGCGCTGACGACCAAGCTCGCCGTGCGCATCCTCGAACGGCTGGGCGGCAACGGCGGCACGTTGCGGCGCCTGCCGATGATGGGCGGCTGGATGGACACGCGCGACATGCCGACGCCGACCGGGCGCACGTTCCGCGAGCTGTACGCGGCGTCGCAAAGTCACCTCGGCTGACACTGTTCAGCGGGCAGCAACAGTGCGTTCGCTATTTGTATATTTATCTCGATAGATGCGGTCTATAGAATCTCGTCTGTAGTCCCCGGAATTGGGTTTCGGGGTACGAGGTCAACGAGGTCCGCATCATGAAAAAGACAATATCGATGTACTGGCCGCTGGCAATCGTGGTCCCGCTGGCAGCGGTTGCCTATCTGCATGCGACGGCCGGTGCGCCGTCGCGCGGCCCGCTCGCGGTTCACCAGGCGTCCGCCGAACTGGCGCGCGCGGTGTCGTTCGGGCTGGTCGGCGACGCGGCGACGCCGCTGCCGGCGGCATCCGGCGAGATTGCGCTCGCTGCGCCGAAGGCGCTGTAAGGCATGGCGCCGTCGCTTGGCGCGGCGGCGCGATTCCGGTCGCCTTTGTATAATGGCGTATTCTTCTCCCACGCGGTCCGCCGCGGCTTTCCGATAGTGCGATGACCCGCGTTGCGATCTGTTTCGTCTGTCTCGGCAACATCTGCCGTTCGCCCACCGCGGAAGGGGTGATGCGCCACCAGGTCGACGCGGCCGCGCTGGCCGACCGGATCGCGATCGATTCGGCCGGCACCGGCGACTGGCACGTGGGCGAGCCGCCCGATACGCGCGCGCAGGCGGCCGCCCGGAGCCGCGGCTACGATCTGTCGGCGCTGCGCGCGCGGCAGGTGAGCGCGGCGGATTTCGAGCGGTTCGACCTGCTGCTCGCGATGGACGAGGCGAATCTCGCCGAACTGCGCCGCCGTTGCCCGCCGCAGCATCGCGACAAGGTGCGTCTGCTGATGGAGTTCGCGCCGGGCGCGACCGAAACCGAAGTGGCCGATCCGTATTTCGGCGGTGCGCAGGGCTTCGAACAGGTGCTCGACCAGGTCGAGCGCGCGTGCGCGGGCCTGCTGGAGACGCTCCGGGCCCGCACGGCGCGCTGATCGCACGGTATTCAGCGGTCTGCGAATACCCTTTCAAAGACATGGATACTTGACTAAAAACGTCAAATATTTATACTTGACCAAAATCGTCAAGATTGCAGTCCCCTAGACACCATGAGACTCACCACCAAAGGCCGTTTCGCCGTCACGGCGATGATTGACTTGGCACTGCGCCAGGAGCAGGGCCCGGTGACGCTTGCAGGCATCAGCCAGCGCCAGCGGATTTCGCTCTCGTATCTCGAACAGCTGTTCGGCAAGCTGCGCAGGCATGAAATCGTCGAATCCGTGCGCGGCCCGGGCGGCGGCTACAACCTCGCGCGTCGCGCGCAGGACGTCACCGTTGCCGACATCATCATCGCGGTCGATGAACCGCTCGACGCCACGCAGTGCGGCGGCAAAGGCACGTGCGACGGCTCGAAGCAGCCCGACGGCCATTGCATGACGCACGAGCTGTGGTCGACGCTGAACCAGAAGATGGTCGAATACCTCGATTCGGTGTCGCTGCAGGATCTCGTCGATCAGCAGCGCGCACGCGAGGGCGCCCCCGCGGTGCTGCGCGATCGTCGCGCGCCCGAGCCCGTCGCCGCACCGGCCGAGCCCGCGCGCACGATGCCGCTCGGCCCCAATTCGGTGTTCAACATCGCGAGTTCGTGAGCGCGAAGGCGCCCGCCATACCCCATAACGCACATAGTCCCTGCACAGAATACCCGGAGCGACAGATGACCCAAGAGACTCTCCACCTGCCCATCTATATGGATTACAGCGCGACGACGCCGGTCGATCCGCGCGTGGTCGACAAGATGGTGCCGTACCTGCGCGAGCAGTTCGGCAACCCGGCGTCGCGCAGCCACGCCTATGGCTGGGACGCGGAGCGTGCGGTCGAGGAAGCACGCGAGCAAGTGGCCGCGCTCGTGAACGCGGATCCGCGCGAGATCATCTGGACGTCCGGCGCCACCGAGTCGGACAACCTCGCGATCAAGGGCGCCGCGAACTTCTACAAGGGCAAGGGCAAGCACATCATCACGGTGAAGACCGAGCACAAGGCCGTGCTCGATACGTGCCGCGAGCTCGAGCGCGACGGTTTCGAAGTCACCTACCTCGACGTGAAGGATGACGGCCTGATCGATCTCGACGTGTTCAAGGCCGCGCTGCGCCCGGACACGATCCTCGTGTCGGTGATGCACGTGAACAACGAGATCGGCGTGATCCAGGACATCGAGACGATCGGCGAGATCTGCCGCGAGAAGGGCATCGTGTTCCACGTTGATGCCGCGCAGTCGACCGGCAAGGTTGCGATCGATCTCGCGAAGCTGAAGGTCGACCTGATGTCGTTCTCGGCCCACAAGACCTACGGCCCGAAGGGCATCGGTGCGCTGTACGTGCGCCGCAAGCCGCGCGTGCGCATCGAGGCGCAGATGCACGGCGGCGGCCACGAACGCGGCATGCGTTCGGGCACGCTGCCGACGCACCAGATCGTCGGCATGGGCGAAGCGTTCCGTATCGCCCGCGAGGAAATGGCGACCGAGAACGAGCGCATCCGCATGCTGCGCGACAAGCTGCTGCGCGGCCTGTCGCAGATCGAGGAAACCTACGTGAACGGCGACATGGATCACCGTGTCCCGCACAACCTGAACATCAGCTTCAACTTCGTCGAAGGCGAGTCGCTGATCATGGCGATCAAGGACGTCGCGGTGTCGTCGGGCTCCGCGTGCACGTCGGCGTCGCTGGAGCCGTCGTACGTGCTGCGGGCGCTCGGCCGCAACGACGAACTCGCGCACAGCTCGATCCGCTTCACGGTCGGCCGCTTCACGACGGAGCAGGAAGTCGACTTCGTGATCGATCTGCTGAACAGCAAGATCGCGAAGCTGCGCGAACTGTCGCCGCTCTGGGAAATGCACCAGGAAGGCATCGATCTGTCGACGATCGAATGGGCCGCACACTGATACCGCATTGAATGCAACCGCGGGCGGATTGACGCACGCAGACGTAACGAGTCAAGGAGTCTGAGTCATGTCTTACAGCAACAAGGTTCTGGATCACTACGAAAACCCGCGCAACGTCGGTTCGTTCGCGAAGGACGACGACACGGTCGGCACGGGCATGGTCGGCGCGCCGGCTTGCGGCGACGTGATGAAGCTGCAGATCCGCGTCGGCGCGGACGGCGTGATCGAAGACGCGAAGTTCAAGACCTACGGTTGCGGTTCGGCGATCGCATCGAGCTCGCTCGTCACCGAATGGGTGAAGGGCAAGACGCTCGACGAGGCACTGTCGATCAAGAACACGCAGATCGCCGAGGAACTCGCGCTGCCGCCGGTGAAGATTCACTGCTCGATCCTCGCGGAAGACGCGATCAAGGCAGCCGTGGCCGACTACAAGAAGCGCCACGACACCAAGGAAGGCGATCAGGCAGCAGCCTGAGCGGCATCGAGCGGCTAGGGAAGGAAACGCGGTGCCTCCGGGTGGGGCGCCGCGGCAAGGACATCATGGCAATTACACTGACCGAAAAAGCAGCACAGCACGTGCAGAAATACCTCGTCCGTCGCGGCAAGGGTATGGGCCTGCGGCTCGGCGTTCGCACGACCGGGTGCTCGGGACTCGCGTACAAGCTCGAGTATGTCGACGAGCTGGCGCCCGAGGATCAGGTGTTCGAGAGCCATGGCGTGAAGGTCATCGTTGACCCGAAGAGCCTCGCCTATATCGACGGCACCGAGCTCGACTTCGCCCGCGAAGGCCTGAACGAAGGGTTCAAGTTCAACAACCCGAACGTGAAGGACGAGTGCGGGTGCGGGGAATCGTTCCGCGTGTGACGCGGCGCGCTCCGCGCGATGCGGGCAAGAGGCGGCACGGGCCGCCTTTTTAATGTGCGGCGTTTGCCGCGCGACGAACCGGAATTGAACGCGACGATGGTTTCGCTGAAAGACAGCCATTTCGACCTGTTTCACCTGCCGGCGCAATTCGCGCTCGACGAGACGGCGCTCGACGCCGCCTACCGGACGGTGCAGACGCAGGTGCATCCGGACCGCTTCGCGGCGGCCGGCGACGCGCAAAAGCGTATCGCGATGCAATGGGCCACCCGCGCGAACGAGGCGTACCGCACGCTGCGCGATCCGCTGAAGCGCGCGTCCTATCTGCTGTCGCTGCGCGGCGTCGACATCGGCGCGGAAAACAACACGGCGATGGAGCCTGCGTTCCTGATGCAGCAGATGGAGTGGCGCGAGGGCATCGAGGATGCCGCGGCCGCCCGCAACGTCGACGCGCTCGATGCGTTGCTCGCCGAGTTGCGCGACGAGAAGCGCGTGCGCGTCGAGCGCCTCGGCACGCTGCTCGACAGCGGCGCCGACCAGGCCGCCGCGGAAGCCGTGCGTCAGCTGATGTTCATCGAACGGGTCGCGTCGGAAGTGGGCGCGCAGATCGAGCGCCTCGAAACTTAACCGCGTGCCTTGCGGCACGCGCAGCAAACGGGCCGAGCGCCCGAACGAACCAAGATGGCTTTACTGCAAATTTCCGAACCGGGCATGGCGCCGGCGCCGCACCAGCGGCGACTCGCCGTCGGGATCGATCTCGGCACGACGAACTCGCTCGTCGCCGCCGTGCGCAACAGCGTGCCTGAAGTACTGCCGGACGAAGCAGGCCGCGTGCTGCTGCCGTCGGTGGTCCGTTATCTCGAGAAGGGCGGCCGCCGCATCGGCCACGAAGCGAAGGAGCAAGCCGCGACCGATCCGCGCAACACGATCGTGTCGGTCAAGCGCTTCATGGGCCGCGGCAAGGCCGAGGTCGAAGGCGCGGCGAACGCGCCGTACGAATTCGTCGATGCGCCGGGCATGGTGCAGATCCGCACGATCGACGGTGTGAAGAGCCCGGTGGAGGTGTCGGCCGAGATTCTCGCGACGCTGCGTTATCGCGCGGAAGACACGCTCGGCGACGAGCTGGTCGGTGCGGTGATCACGGTGCCCGCGTATTTCGACGATGCGCAGCGCCAGGCGACCAAGGATGCCGCGCGTCTCGCGGGCCTCAACGTGCTGCGCCTGCTGAACGAACCGACTGCCGCGGCGATCGCCTACGGTCTCGACAACGCGGCCGAAGGTCTTTACGCGGTGTACGATCTCGGCGGCGGCACGTTCGACCTGTCGATCCTGAAGCTGACGAAGGGCGTGTTCGAGGTGCTGGCCGCGGGCGGCGATTCCGCGCTCGGCGGCGACGATTTCGACCACGCGCTGTTCGACCATGTGCTCGCGCAGGCCGGTATCGACGCGAAGACGCTCGCGCCCGAAGACGTGCGCCTGCTGCTCGATCGCGTGCGCGTGCTGAAGGAAGCGCTGTCGTCGGCGCCCGAAGCGGCGCTCGACGTAACGCTGTCGAGTGGCGCGCACCTGGCGCAGACGATTTCGCACGACACGTTCGCATCGCTCGTCGAGCCGCTCGTGCAGCGCACGCTCACGCCGACCCGCAAGGCGCTGCGCGATGCTCAGGTCACGCCGGCCGACATCAAGGGCGTCGTGCTCGTCGGCGGCGCGACGCGCATGCCGGTGATCCGCGACGCGGTCGCGAAGTATTTCGGCCAGCCGCCGCTCGTGAACCTCGATCCGGACCAGGTCGTCGCGCTCGGCGCGGCGATCCAGGCCGATCTGCTCGCGGGCAATCGCGGCACCGGCGACGACTGGTTGCTGCTCGACGTGATTCCGCTGTCGCTCGGGGTCGAGACGATGGGCGGCCTCGTCGAGAAGATCATTCCGCGCAACTCGACGATTCCGATCGCGCGTGCGCAGGAATTCACGACCTTCAAGGACGGCCAGACCGCGATGGCGATCCACGTCGTGCAGGGCGAGCGCGAGCTCGTGGCCGACTGCCGGTCGCTCGCGCGCTTCGAGCTGCGCGGCATTCCGCCGATGACGGCGGGCGCCGCGCGCATTCGCGTGACCTATCAGGTCGACGCGGACGGCCTGTTGTCGGTATTTGCACGCGAGCAGCAGTCGGGCGTCGAGGCATCGGTCGTCGTGAAGCCGTCGTACGGCCTCGCCGATAACGACATCGCGAAGATGCTGGAAGACAGCTTCAAGACCGCTGAAATCGACATGCGCGCCCGCGCGCTGCGCGAAGCGCAGGTCGAGGCCCAGCGGATGCTCGAGGCGACGCAGGCCGCGCTGGCGGCCGACGGCGAACTGCTCGATGCCGACGAGCGCGCGCAGGTCGACGCGCTGGCCGATGCCTTGCGCGCGGTCGCGCAGGGCGACGATACGAATGCGATCGAAGCGGCGACCAAGGCGCTGGCCGACGGCACCGACGAATTCGCGGCGCGCCGGATGGACAAGAGCATCAAGCGCGCGCTGTCGGGCCGCCGGCTCGACGAGATCTGAATCCACGAACCGCGCATCGGCCGGCAACGGCCTGCGCGATGATGAACCGTGCGGCGCGTCGCGCCGCACCCTGACTGACGGAACGGACATGCCTCAACTGGTGGTGCTGCCTCACGTCGAACTGTGCCCGGATGGCGCAGTGATCGACGCGACGCCCGGCAAGAGTATCTGCGACAACCTGCTCGATCACGGGATCGAGATCGAGCATGCATGCGAGAAGTCGTGCGCATGCACGACGTGCCACGTGGTGATCCGCGAGGGCTTCAACGATCTGACGCCGTCCGAGGAGGACGAGGACGATCTGCTGGACAAGGCGTGGGGCCTCGAGCCGACGTCGCGCCTGTCGTGCCAGGCGATCGTGAAGGAAGATTCGGACCTGGTGGTCGAGATCCCGAAGTACTCGATCAACCACGCGAAGGAAAACCACTGACCGAAACCGGAGGCAGGCGATGAAATGGACCGATTCGCGTGAAATAGCCATTGCGCTGGCGGACAAGCACCCCGACATCGACCCGCAGCGGATCAACTTCGTCGACCTGCGCCAGTGGGTGCTCGAGCTCGACGGCTTCGACGACGATCCGACGCACTCGGGCGAGAAGATCCTCGAGGCGATCCAGGCACACTGGATCGACGAATCGGATTTCGACGACGAGGACTGACCGACCGGCCAGCGGGTGCGCGGCAACGGTTACGCCGCGCCCATGAAAAACGGCTCGTGAGCGTTTGCTCACGAGCCGTTTGCGTTTTCGGCGAGCCCGCACACGACAAGCGGGCAGGGGCGCTGGCACTACATGATCCGCTTCAAGCGCCGACCAGCGTGCCGTTCTCGATCCGCACGCGCTGACCTTGGCCGAACGGCGGCGGGTTGCGGTACGTGAACGTGCGGGTCGCGCCGCTTTCCATCTGCACTTGCACCTGATAGTCGGTTTCCGCGCGAACCTGCTTCTCGACCTGGTTGCCGGCGAGGCCGCCGCCCAGCGCGCCGATGATCGTCATCGCGGTGCGGCCGTTGCCGTGGCCGAACTGGTTGCCGAGCAGGCCGCCGGCCGCCGCGCCGCCCACGGCGCCGATCCCCGAGCTCTGGCCCGGCGTGCGCATCTGCGTGATCGACACGACCGTGCCGCAACTCTGGCAGTAGGTTTGCGCAGGCGCCGACGGCTGCTGCGCGTATTGCGGCGGTTGCGGGGCGGTCGTGTGACGGCGGTGCGGCGCAGCCGGGCGCGGCGCGGGCTTCGGCTCGGCCTGCGCGACGGCGGCCTTCTGCTGCGCGGCGGCCTGTTCCGCGGCCTGCCGCTGCGCTTGCGCGGCCAGCGCGGCGCTGGCGGCCGCGGCCGTATCGACGGCCGGCTGCGACGCGATCAGCGCAGCCTGGGTCTGGCCGTTCTGTTCGTTGCTGCTGGTGGCTTTCGGGAAGACGCCCGTGATCGCTGCCGTCGCCGCGAGGCTGGCGACGATGACGGCGCCCGCCGCGGTGGCGATGAGCGGGTGGAGGCGTTGCTTTTGCGGCGTGGTCTGAGTCTGGTTGTCCATTTTCTTCTCCAAGGTCGATCCGGATCGGCGCGCTGCGCCGGAGCAGGATCCCACGCTCGGGAGCGAGCAGACTTGGCGTTCCTGCGCCTCGTTCTGGTCCCGTGGTCATGCGTGGTGACGCAAAAGGAGTGTCGTCCACCGCCAGACGGCGCGCCGTATCAAGGTGTAACGAATTGCAGCGGGGCATTGGCGGCCGTTTCCGGGAAAACCCGGAGAAGCGCGTCGCGACGAGGGAATAAAACGGGGAATGATCGAGGGCCGACAGACGCCGGCTGGCGGGATTTACGCGTCGTTACAAAGCCGACGCGTGCGCGCCACGGGGCGCGGCGCACACGCGGTCGCGGCCGTCAGTCTTCGCGGCGCAGATGCGGGAACAGCAGCACGTCGCGGATCGTCGGGCTGTCGGTCAGCAGCATCACGAGACGGTCGATGCCGATCCCGCAGCCGCCGGTCGGGGGCATCCCGTATTCGAGCGCGCGGATGTAGTCGGCGTCGAAGAACATCGCTTCCTCGTCGCCCGCATCCTTCTGCTCGACCTGCTTCTTGAAGCGCGCGGCCTGGTCTTCCGGATCGTTCAGCTCCGAGAAGCCGTTCGCGATCTCGCGGCCGGTCATGAACAGCTCGAAACGCTCGGTGATGCCCGGCACCGTATCCGATGCGCGTGCGAGCGGCGACACCTCGACCGGGTAGTCGATGATGAACGTCGGTTCCCACAGCTGCGCTTCGGCCGTTTCCTCGAACAGCGCGAGTTGCAGCGCGCCGATGCCGGCGTTCAGGAACGCCGGCTGCGACACGTCGACGCCGAAGCGCTTCAGCTCGGTGCGCAGGAACGCGTCGTCCGACAGCTGGCCGTCGGTGTAGTCCGGTGCGTACTTCTGGATCGCCTGCGTGATCGTCAGGCGATGGAACGGCTTCGCGAGGTCGAGCTCGCGGCCCTGGTACTGGATCGTCGCGGTGCCGAGCGCATCGATCGCCGCCTGGCGGATCAGTTGCTCGGTGAAGTCCATCAGCCAGCGGTAGTCGGTGTACGCGGCGTAGAACTCCATCATCGTGAATTCCGGGTTGTGACGCGGCGACACGCCTTCATTCCGGAAATTGCGGTTGATCTCGAACACTCGCTCGAAGCCGCCGACGATCAGGCGCTTCAGGTACAGCTCCGGCGCGATACGCAGGAACATCTGCATGTCGAGCGCATTGTGATGCGTGACGAACGGCTTCGCGGCCGCGCCGCCCGGGATCGGGTGCAGCATCGGCGTCTCGACTTCCATGAAGTCGGCGTTGTCCATGAACTTGCGGATCGACGCGATCGTCTTCGTGCGGGCGCGGAACGTGTCGCGCGTTTCCGGCGTGACGATCAGGTCGACGTAGCGCTGGCGATAGCGCATTTCCTGGTCGGACAGGCCGTGGAACTTGTCCGGCAGCGGCCGCAGCGCCTTCGACAGCAGGCGCAGCTCCTTGCACTGGACCGACAGCTCGCCCTTGTTGGTGCGGAACAGCACGCCGCGCGCGGCGACGATGTCGCCGAGGTCCCACTTCTTGAACGCGTCGTAGGTCTCGGCGCCGACGTCGTTCGGCGTCACGAAGAACTGGATCTGGCCCGAGCCGTCCTGCACCGTCGCGAAGCTCGCCTTGCCCATCACGCGCTTGAGCATCATGCGGCCGGCGACCGACACCTCGACCGGGTTCGCTTCGAGCGCGGCCTTGTCCGAATCGGCGAATTTCGCCTGCAGGTCGGCTGCGTGGTGCTCGGGGCGGAAGTCGTTCGGGTAGGCGACGCCTTGCTCGCGCAACGCGCGCAGCTTCTCGCGGCGCTCGGCGATGATCTGGTTTTCGTCCGCCGTGACGGCGGGCTGCGTTTGGGTCGGTTCGGTCATGATGGTCGGAATTCGGAGTGGGGTGCGGCAACGCAAACGGAAAGGGCGGCGCGGGCCGGCCGCGCCGCGGCGCTTACACGCCCTGTTTGAGGCTTGCGCTGATGAAGTCGTCGAGATCGCCGTCGAGCACCGCCCGCGTGTTGCTCATTTCGACGTTCGTGCGCAGGTCCTTCACGCGGCTCTGGTCGAGCACGTACGAGCGGATCTGGTGGCCCCAGCCCACATCGGTCTTGCTCGATTCGAGCTTGTCCTGCTCGGCCTGGCGCTTGCGCATTTCGACTTCGTACAGGCGCGATTTCAGCATCGCCATCGCTTCGGCGCGGTTGCGGTGCTGCGAGCGGTCGTTCTGGCACTGCACGACGATGCCGGTCGGCATGTGCGTGATCCGCACCGCGGAGTCGGTCTTGTTGATGTGCTGGCCGCCCGCGCCCGACGCGCGGTACGTGTCGATGCGCAGGTCGGCCGGGTTGATCTCGACTTCGATCGAGTCGTCGATTTCCGGATAGACGAACACCGACGAGAACGACGTGTGGCGACCGCCCGACGAGTCGAACGGCGACTTGCGCACGAGGCGGTGGATGCCCGTTTCGGTGCGCAGGAAGCCGTATGCGTATTCGCCCGTGACCTTGACCGTCGCGTTCTTGATGCCGGCGACGTCGCCGTCGGACTCTTCGAGCACTTCGGCCTTGAAGCCCTTGCGCTCGCAGTAGCGCAGGTACTGGCGCAGCAGCATCGACGCCCAGTCGCATGCCTCGGTGCCGCCGGCGCCGGCCTGGATATCGATGAAGCAGTTGTTCGGATCGGCCGGGTTCGAGAACATCCGGCGGAACTCGATGTCGCCGACGCGTGCTTCGAGCTTCGCGGCGTCTTCTTCCGACGCGAGAAGCGTGTCCTCGTCGCCTTCCTCGCGCGCCAGCTCGAACAGGTCGAGCGCGTCGCGCAGGTCGCTATCGAGCGCGGTGAGTGTCGTGACGACGCCTTCGAGCAGCTTCTTCTCGCGGCCGAGCGCCTGGGCGTTCTTCGAATCGTTCCAGACGTTCGGGTCTTCGAGTTCCTTGTTGACTTCGGTCAGACGCGCAGCTTTGGCGTCGTAGTCAAAGATACCCCCGAAGCTCGCCCGCGCGATTGCGCAGGTCGAGCAGGGAGCTTTCGATCGCGTTGAGACGTTCCGCTTCCATGATCGTTCGCTGTTCCGGCTTCGTAAAAAAGCGGAATTATAGCCGATCGGCGGGGTTGCCCGGTGACGCAAACGGTGCTCGCACGCGTGTCGACGGCCCCGTCCGGCGCGGCGCGCACGCGTGCGGCGGCGCGGTGCGGGACGGTCGGCCCGCTCAGCCGGCCGCGTGTTCGACGATCAGTTGCACGCGCGTGACGCCGTTCCACGTATCGGCGACGAGCCGGTACGCGACCAGCGCGCTCGCCGGCAGCGGCTCGGTGTGGTTGAACCAGATCGCGTTGAAGCGCTGACGGCCGCGCGCCAGCTGCAGCTTCAGGTGCTTTTCCTTCACGAGCGACTGCGACACGACGTCGAATTCGCCCGAGAAAAGCGGGGCCGGAAACCCTTGCCCCCACACGGCTTCGTCGAGCAGGCCGACGAACTGCGGCGTGAAGTACGCGTCCTCGAGTTCGCCGTCGGTCTCGATCACGCGGGCGAGCGCGTCGTCGGACAGCCATTCGCGCGCGACGGCCTCGAACGCGGCCGCGAAGCGCGGCACGTTGTCGGTGTCGAGCGTGAGGCCGGCCGCCATCGCGTGGCCGCCGAACGCGACGATCAGGTCCGGTTCGCGTTTTGACACGAGGTCGAGCGCGTCGCGCAGGTGGAAGCCGGCGATCGACCGTCCCGACCCCTTGACCCGCCGGCCTTCGTCGTCGGCGTGCGCGAACGTGAACGACGGGCGGTGGAATTTCTCCTTGAGCCGGCCGGCGACGATGCCGATCACGCCCTGGTGCCACGCGGGATTGAACAGCGTGATCGTGCATGCGTCGGCCGGATCGACGTCGGCGAGATCGGCGAGCGCCTGCTGCTGCATGCCGGCCTCGATTTCGCGGCGCTCGCGGTTCATCACGTCGAGCTGTTGCGCGAGATCCCACGCGCGGCCGATGTCGTCGGTGATCAGGCATTCGATGCCGAGCGACATGTCGGACAGCCGACCGGCGGCGTTCAGGCGCGGGCCGAGGCCGAAGCCGAGGTCGAAGCCCGACGCGGTGCGCGCTTCGCGCCCGGCGGCGCGGAACAGCGCGGCGATGCCCGGCTGCATGCGGCCGTTGCGGATGCGCTGCAGCCCCTGCGCGACCAGCACGCGGTTGTTGCCGTCGAGCCGCACGACGTCGGCGACGGTGCCGAGCGCGACGAGGTCGAGCAGGCCGTCGAGGCGCGGCTCGGCTTCCTTGCTCGTGAACGCGCCGCGGCGGCGCAGCTCGGCGCGCAGCGCGAGCAGCACGTAGAACATTACGCCGACGCCGGCGAGGTGCTTGCTCGGGAACGCGCAGCCGGGCTGATTCGGGTTGACGATCGCGCGCGCGGCGGGCAGCGCGTCGCCCGGCAGGTGGTGGTCGGTCACGAGCACGTCGATGCCGCGCGCGTTCGCGGCTTCGACGCCGGCGACGCTCGCGATCCCGTTGTCGACGGTGATCAGCAGGTCGGGTTGGCGCGCGGCCGCGAGTTCGACGATCTCGGGCGTGAGGCCGTAGCCGTATTCGAAGCGGTTCGGCACCAGGTAGTCGATCTGCGCGCCGAACATCCGCAGGCCGCGCACCGCGACCGCGCAGGCGGTCGCGCCGTCGCAGTCGTAGTCGGCGACGACCAGCAGGCGCCGCTTGTCGGCGATCGCGTCGGCGAGCAGCACCGCCGCATCGGCGCAGCCTTTCAGCTCGGTGGGCGGAACGAGGCGCGCGAGCGCGGTCTCGATGTCGACGGGCGACTGCACGCCGCGCGACGCGTACAGGCGCGCGAGGACGGGGTGCAGACCGTGGCGCGCAAGCGCTTCGGCGTCGGCGGGCGCGACGGGGCGGGTAACGATCCGGGTCATTCGGGGTCTGCTGGTTATTCGAACAGGGAGGCGAGCGCGCGGCGGCGCCAGAACTTGCGCAGGTCGCCGCGCGTCGCGTGCAGCGTCACGGAGCTCGTGTCGCCGCACAGCGTGACATCGACGGCCGCCAGCTCGCCGTTCTGCAGCGCGGCGAGCGCCGGCGCGAACCAGTCGCGCTCGAGCGCGGCGAGCCCGTCGTGCCAGCGCGCCCAGTCCTGCTCGATGAACGGGGTGGTCAGCGCCGGCAGCTCGACGAGCGTCGCGCCATCAGTGGCCGGCAGCGCGCCGAACGTCGCGGGCGGGCGGGCGGCTTCGGTTTGCGCGGCGCGTGCGAGGCCGAGCGCGGCGGGCGACGCGGACAGCACGCGCGCGAACGGCTTGCCGACCGGCTTCAGCGTGCCTTGCGCATGGAACCAGATCGAATTGACGGCCGGCAGCCCACGCGCCTCGCGGGCTTCGTTGACCGGATGCTGGAACCACGCCATCTGCACTTCGTTCTGCAGTTTCATCCACATCCGCGAGCGCTCGCCCGTATGCGCCTCGTGCGGCAGCCAGATCTCGATGTTGCGGCCGCTGGCGCGCAGCGGCGCGGCGCCGGCGAGGCGCGCGAGCTGGTCGCTCGACAGATACCAGCGCGCCGGGTTCGGCGCTTCGAGCCGCACGCCGAGCTCCTCGATCAGCGGCCGCGCGACCGCGAGCAGCGCGGCCGCGTCGCCGTCGTCGAGCGCGAGGGCCGCCGGATCGACGAGCACCAGGTGATCGTGCGCGATTTCGACGTGCACGGGCTCGACGCACGCCCATGCGTGCGTGCCGGGATCGCCGCCATCGGCCAGCAGCATGTAGGGCGCGAGCGGCGCTTCGTCCGCGGCGTTGCCGTGGGTGGCGCCGAACCGGCTCGCCAGCCAGCGCTCGTGCGGCAGCGTGCGCTGGAAGTCCTCGCCGGCCACGCGCTCGACGAGGCTCGCGCGGGCGAGCAACTTCTGGAGCGCGGGGCTGTCCAGCGTGTGCAGGGACGAGGCCGCATCGGCCGCCGACGGCAGCGCGAACGGAACGAGAAAATGGAGGCGTCGGTCGTGCATGATGGTGCGCATTGTATGGCAAACTGCGCGCGTGATCGGGCCGGCTGACGGCCCGATCGCGTCCGGCGGCCGTTTTTCGACCGTGCCCGGGCTGCCGGCCGCCACCCGGCGGCGGTCCGGCCGCGGCGCGCCTCCCGCCGTAACCAGCAGAAAGGATTCGCTTGAAACTTCCGTACGAATGGCAGATCGGCTGGCGCTACACGCGCGCCGGCAAACGCACGACCGGCAACGGCTTCATTTCCTTCATCGCGCTCGTCTCGATGCTCGGGATCGCGCTCGGCGTCGCGGCGCTGATCGTCGTGCTGTCGGTGATGAACGGCTTCCAGAAGGAAGTGCGCGACCGCATGCTGTCGGTGCTCGCGCACGTCGAGGTGTTCTCGCCGACGGGCTCGATGCCCGACTGGCAACTGACCGCGCAGGAAGCGCGCCGCAATCCGTCGGTGATCGGCGCGGCGCCGTACGTCGACGCGCAGGCGCTGCTCACGCGCCAGGACGCGGTGAGCGGCGTGATGCTGCGCGGCGTCGAGCCGTCGCTCGAGCCGCAGGTGTCCGACATCGGCAAGGACATGAAGGCCGGCCAGCTCGGCGCGCTCGTGCCGGGCCAGTTCGGCATCGTGCTCGGCGACGCGCTCGCCGGCAACCTCGGCGTGACGGTCGGCGACAAGGTCACGCTCGTCGCGCCCGAAGGCTCGATCACGCCGGCCGGCATGATGCCGCGGCTGAAGCAGTTCACGGTGGTCGGCGTGTTCGAATCGGGCCACTACGAATACGACAGCACGCTCGCGATGATCAACATCCGCGACGCCGAGGCGCTGTTCCGGATGAGCGCGCCGACCGGCGTGCGGCTGCGGCTCACCGACATGCAGAAGGCGCCGCAGGTCGCGGTCGAGCTGTCGCATACGCTGTCGGGCAGCCTGTACATCCGCGACTGGACCCAGCAGAACAAGACGTGGTTCTCGGCCGTGCAGATCGAGAAGCGGATGATGTTCATCATCCTCACGCTGATCATCGCGGTGGCCGCGTTCAACCTCGTGTCGTCGCTCGTGATGACCGTGACCAACAAGCAGGCCGACATCGCGATCCTGCGCACGCTCGGCGCGCAGCCGGGGTCGATCATGAAGATCTTCGTCGTGCAGGGCGTGACGATCGGCTTCGTCGGCACGGCGTCCGGCGTCGCGCTCGGTTGCCTGATCGCGTGGAGCATCCCGTGGCTGATTCCGATGATCGAGCACCTGTTCGGCGTGCAGTTCCTGCCGCCGTCGGTGTACTTCATCAGCGAGCTGCCGTCCGAACTCGTCGCGAGCGACGTGATCCGGATCGGGCTGATCGCGTTCGCGCTGTCGGCCGTCGCGACGCTCTATCCGAGCTGGCGCGGCGCGAAGGTGAAGCCGGCGGAGGCGCTCCGCTATGAATGACCGCGCGACCGCATTCGCGGATTCACGACAACACAACAGACAGGATTCGGCAGGTATGCAGGAATACGTGCTTCAGGCGCGCGGGATCACGAAGGCGTTCGTGCAGGGCGGCTTCAACGTGCAGGTGCTCAACAACACCGAGCTGACGGTGCGGCGCGGCGAGAAGCTCGCGGTCGTCGGCGCGTCGGGCTCCGGCAAGAGCACGCTGCTGCACGTGCTGGGCGGGCTCGACGAGCCGAGCGCCGGCGAAGTGTCGCTGCTCGGCAAGCCGTTTACGCAGCTCGCCGAGCGCGAGCGCAACGAGCTGCGCAACCGCGCGCTCGGCTTCGTCTACCAGTTCCATCACCTGCTGCCCGAGTTCACCGCGCTGGACAACGTCGCGATGCCGCTGCGCATCCGCCGGATGACGACCGAGGACGCGCGCGCGCAGGCACAGGCGATGCTCGAACGCGTCGGTCTCGGCCCGCGTGCGAAGCACCGGCCGGGCGAGCTGTCGGGCGGCGAGCGGCAGCGCGTCGCGATCGCGCGCGCGCTGGTCACGAAGCCCGCGTGCGTGCTCGCCGACGAGCCGACCGGCAACCTCGACGGCACGACGGCCGACACGGTGTTCAACCTGATGCTCGAACTGTCCGAGACGCTCGAAACGAGTTTCGTGATCGTCACGCACGATCCCGATCTCGCCGCGCGCTGCGACCGCATCATGCGGTTGCGCGACGGCGTGCTGCACGAGGAGCCGGCGCTGCCGGTGTAAAAAAGCAGCGCCTTTTGGGCCGGCCGCCGGTTCGTCCGGCACGGCGCAAGGGCGCGGGACTGCTGCCATGTGGATCGACACGCACTGCCATCTCGATGCCGCCGAGTTCGACGCCGACCGCGACGCGATCGCGCAGGCTGCGAGCGCGGCCGGCGTGTCGCGCATCGTGATCCCGAGCATCGGGCGCGACAACTTCACGACGGTGCGCGAACTCGCGCAGCGCACGCCGGGCGCCGTCTATGCGCTCGGCATTCATCCGATGTACACGCCGCAGGCGCGCGATGCCGACCTCGATCGACTGCGCATGGAGATCGAGGCGAGCCTCGACGATCCGCGTTTCGTCGCGATCGGCGAGATCGGGCTCGACTATTTCGTGCCGGGGCTCGACGAAGACCGGCAGCAGTTCTTCTACCAGGGCCAGCTCAGGCTGGCGCGGGAATTCGACTTGCCGGTGTTGTGCCACGTGCGCAAGTCGCAGGACCGCGTGCTGGCCGGGCTGCGCCGTTTCGGCGTGCGGCGTGGCATCGCGCATGCGTTCAACGGCAGTTTCCAGCAGGCCGAAGCGTATCTGGCGCAGGGACTGCATCTCGGCTTCGGCGGCAACGTGACCTTCACGCGCGCGCGGCAGATTCGCCGGCTCGCCACCGAGTTGCCGCTCGACGCGCTCGTCGTCGAGACCGACGCGCCCGACATCGCGCCCGAATGGGCATACAAATCCCGCAATACGCCCGACCAGGTGCCGCGCATCGGCGTCGTGCTCGCCGAATTGCGCGGCCTCGATACTGGCGAATTGGCCGTCTGCACTTCGGCTAACGCGCTCGCCGCGCTGCCGCGACTCGCACTTTCGTCCGCATAATCGTTGCCGGAAGGCACCTTGTTGGCAGGGTGGCGCCGGGTCGACGAGGAGGCGGAATGCGCGTGGGGTGGATCGCGTTCGCGCTCGGCGTCGTCGTGCTGCAGCGGCAGGCGGCGTTGCCGGGGGCGGTCGCATGGACGGTCGGAGCAGCCGTGCTCGCGGGCTGCGCGGTGCTGGGCGCGTGGTGCGTGCGTCGAAGGCGCACGCGTGCGGTCGTTGCATGCGGATGGATGCTGTGGGCGCTCGCGGCCTGCGTCGCGGGGTTCGGCTATGCGGCCGCGCGAGCGGAATGGCGCCTGAGCGACAACCTGCCGACGGAATGGGAAGGGCGCGACATCGTCGTCACGGGGGTGATCCGCGGGCTGCCCGTCGTTGACGAGACAGGCGCGCGACTGCTGTTCGCGGTCGAATCGAACGATGCGGGGCTCGCGCGTTTTCCGCCATTGATCCGGTTGTCGTGGCGCGCGTATGGCGCAGCCGCGCCACGCGACGCGCTTCCCGATTGGCGGGCGGCCCAGCGCTGGCGTTTCGTCGTGCGTCTCAAGCGTCCGCATGCCGAGGCCAATCCGGGCGTGCGCGACAGCGAGGCGGCGTGGCTCGCCGCGGGCATTCGTGCGATCGGCTATGTCAGTGCGCCGCGTCGGGCGGCATTGCTCGACGCGCGCGCCTCGGGATGGCGCGCGTCGATCGACCGGGTGCGCGACGCGCTGCGCACGCGCATCGGCGAGGTGCTCGGTACCGATGCGGCGCATCGCGGCATCGTCGCCGCGCTGGCGATCGGCGAGCAGTCGGGCATCGGCGAGGATGACTGGCGCGTACTGCGCAACACGGGCACGAGCCACCTGGTCGCGATTTCCGGTCTCCACGTCGGGCTGGTCGGCGCGCTCGCCGGCTGGCTCGTGTCGATGCTCTGGCGCCGCGTGCGCTGGCGCGGGCGGGCCGCGACGCTCGTGCTGCCGGCGCCGTATGCGGCCGCGCTCGCCGCGTTGGTCGCCGCGGCCGGCTACGCGGCGCTCGCCGGCTTCAACGTGCCGGCGCAGCGCGCGTGGTGGATGATCGCCGGCGGCGGCATCGCGTATCTGGCCGGCCGCAGCGTGCCGACGTCCGCGGTGCTCTGCGCGGCGCTCGGCGGCGTGCTGCTCGCCGATCCGTGGGCCGTGCTGTCGGCTGGCTTCTGGCTGTCGTTCGGCGCGGTCGCCGTGATCCTGCTGGCCGTCGCCGGCTGGCGCGCGGTGCGTGAAGCCGACGAAGCCGGCATGGAAGGCGGCGCGGCCGATTGGCGGAGCCGGTTGCGCGCGTGGACGACGCGCTGCGGACGCCGCCTCGCCGACGCGACGCGCGTGCAGTACGCGGTGACGATCGGGCTCGCGCCGCTCACCGCCGCGTGGTTCGCGCAGGTTTCGCTGTCGGGCCCGTTCGGCAATGCGTTCGCGATTCCGTGGGTCAGCTCGGTCGTGACGCCGGTCGTGCTGGCCGGCATCGCGTTGCCGCCGCCGCTCGATGCGGCGGCCTTCCGGCTTGCGCATGCGGCGGTCGAACCGATGATGACGCTGCTCGGGCACCTGGCCGACTGGCCGGCCGGCGTGTTCTGGCTGCGCATGCCCGACTGGCCGGTGCTGGCGCTCGCATGCGTGGGCGTCGCGTGGGTGCTGATGCCGCGCGGCTGGCCGTTGCGCTGGGCGGCGCCGCTCACGTGGCTACCGCTCGTTGCGCCTGCGCCCGATGCGCCACCGCCCGGCGGCTTCCGGATGACCGTGCTCGACGTGGGGCAGGGCGCGGCGGTGCTGGTCGAAACCGCGCGGCGGACCTTGCTGTTCGATGCGGGCCCGGGTGCGGAATCGTCCCACGCCGGTACGCGGATCGTCGCGCCGGCGTTGCGGGCGCGCGGCATCTCGACGATCGATTCGCTCGTGCTCAGTCATGCGGATGCCGATCATGCGGGCGGCGCGGCGGCCGTTTATGCGGCGGCCGACGTGCGCCAGTTGCTGGCCGGCATTGCGCCGAAGAGCCGGCTGTGGCGCGACGCGCAGGCCGCCGGCGTGGCCGATCGGCTGCCGTGCGCGGCCGGGCAGCGCTGGACCTGGGACGGCGTCGCCTTCACGATGTTGTGGCCGCCGGGCGGCCGGAGCGCGGGTTCGTCGAACGGGCAGTCGTGCGTGCTGCGCATCGACGCGGGCGGCACGTCGGCACTGCTGACGGGCGACATCGAGGCCGGCGCCGAGCGCCGGCTGGTGGCCGATGCGCGCGATGCGCTGGCCGCGCAGATCCTGGTCGTTCCGCACCACGGCAGTCGCACGTCGTCGATGGAGCCTTTCCTCGATTCGGTCGGGCCGCGCGTCGCGGTATTTCCTGTAGGCTATCGCAATCGTTTCGGGCATCCGCACCGGACCGTGCTGGCCCGCTACGAGGCGCGCGGGATTCCGCTGCCGCGTACCGATCGCGACGGCGCCGTGCGGTTCGACGTCGCGCCGGCCGGCGGCGGGTTCGGATTCGCGCGCTATCGCGACGAGCGGCGCCGCTACTGGATGGACCGGTGAGCGCGGCGAAGGCCGGCGTATCAGGATAGAGAACTCGGGGCCGGCGTGCCGTGCGTGGTGCCGACGGAGTACGAAGCATGGGGTGGGAGCAAGTGCTGAAGCACCAACGCCCACCGACCGCGAAGCATGGGGTGGGAGTAACCGCTAAAGCGCTAACTCCCGTCGACAAAGGAGACATCGGCGTTTGAAGGACATCCTCCACTTCTCGCATGCGAACGGCTTCCCGGCGTCGACGTACCGGACGATCTTCGCCGAACTGGCCGACGACTACGAGCTGCGCTACATCGAACGGATCGGCCACGATCGCCGCTACCCGGTGACGCGCGACTGGCCGCATCTCGTCGAACAACTGCTCGACGACATCGGCCGCCGCTACGAGCGCCCGGTCTGGCTCGTCGGCCATTCGCTCGGCGGCTACCTGTCGCTGATGGCCGCGCTGAAGAAGCCGCAGTGGGTGCGCGGCGTCGTGATGATCGATTCGCCGATCATCGCGGGCTGGCGTGCCGGCGCGCTGCGCGCGAGCCAGTGGGCGGGGCTCGACGAGCGGCTGTCGCCGGCCGCGGCGACGCGCAACCGGCGCACGCGCTGGACGAGCCGCGACGAAGTCTGGCGGCATTTCCGCGAGAAGCCCGCGTTCGCGCGCTGGGACGAGCGGATGCTGGCCGACTATATCGACTACGGAATCCCGCAGGCCGGCGCCGACGGCGAGCGCGCGCTCGCGTTCGACCGGCAGGTCGAATACCTGATCTACCGGACGCTGCCGCACACGCTCGGCCCGCGGCTCGCGCACGGCGCGCCGGTGCCGCTCGGCTTTCTAGCGGGCACGCGCTCGCGCGAGGTGCGGCAGGTCGGGCTCGATGCGACGCGCCGCGCGACGCGGGGGCGCATCGAATGGCTCGAGGGCAGCCACCTGTTCCCGATGGAGCGGCCGATCGAGACCGCCCGCGCATTGCAGCGGATGCTGAATTCGCTGAAGGCCGACGAGGGCGGCGTTTCGCAGGCCGGCGCGCCGCTCGCGAAGCGCGCCTGACGTTTCGTCGGCCGGCCGGAACGCTTGTCGGCGCATGCGCGCGGCGCGACCGGGCGGCCGGTTCGCGCCGCCGCGCACGGCCGGCGCGGGTCTGCACGAAAGGGCGCGATCATCACGTCAATTGCTGAGAGAAGGGCGGGCTTTACGGTATAATCCGTTTTTCCCGCGAGCATCCAGCGATGACCAAATATGTTTTCGTCACCGGCGGCGTAGTTTCTTCCCTTGGCAAGGGTATTGCCGCCGCTTCCCTCGCCGCGATCCTCGAATCGCGCGGTCTGAAAGTCACCCTCCTCAAACTCGATCCCTACATCAACGTCGACCCCGGCACGATGAGCCCGTTCCAGCACGGCGAAGTGTTCGTGACGGAAGACGGAGCGGAGACCGACCTCGACCTCGGCCACTATGAGCGCTTCATCAGCACGAAGATGCGCAAGGCCAACAACTTCACGACCGGCCAGATCTACGAATCGGTGATCCGCAAGGAACGCCGCGGCGACTATCTCGGCAAGACCGTGCAGGTGATTCCGCACATCACGAACGAAATCCAGGCATTCATCGAGCGCGGGGCGGCATCGGCCACCTGCGGCGAGCCGGACGTCGCGATCGTCGAGATCGGCGGCACGGTCGGCGACATCGAGTCGCTGCCGTTCCTCGAGGCCGCGCGCCAGATGAGCCTGCGCCTCGGCCGCAACAGCGCGTGCTTCGTGCACCTGACGCTCGTGCCGTACGTCGCGACGGCCGGCGAGCTGAAGACGAAGCCGACCCAGCACAGCGTGCAGAAGCTGCGCGAGATCGGCATCCTGCCGCACGTGCTGCTGTGCCGTGCGGATCGCCGCATCCCCGACGACGAATCGAAGAAGATCTCGATGTTCTCGAACGTGCCCGAAGACGCCGTGATCTCGGTGTGGGACGCCGACAGCATCTACAAGATTCCGCAGATGCTGCACGACCAGGGCCTCGACCGGATCATCTGCGAAGAGCTGAAGCTGTCGCCGAAGGACGCCGACCTGAGCATGTGGTCGGCGCTCGTCGAGAAGCTCGAGAACCCGAAGCAGGAGGTGACGATCGGCATGGTCGGCAAGTACGTCGACCTGACCGAGTCGTACAAGTCGCTGATCGAGGCGCTGCGTCATGCGTCGATCCACACGTCGACCAAGGTCAACATCGAATACATCGACTCGGAAGAGCTCGAGACGAACGGTGTCGACAGCCTCAAGCATCTCGACGCCGTGCTGGTGCCGGGCGGTTTCGGCCGTCGCGGCACGGAAGGCAAGATCGCCGCGGTTCGCTACGCGCGCGAGTCGAAGGTGCCGTACCTCGGCATCTGCCTCGGCATGCAGCTCGCGGTGATCGAATTCGCGCGCGATGTCGTCGGCCTGAAGCAGGCGAACAGCACGGAATTCGATCCGGACACGCCGGAGCGCGTGGTCGCGCTGATCACCGAATGGTACGACCGCGAAGGCAAGGTCGAGACGCGCACCGAGGAATCCGACCTCGGCGGCACGATGCGCCTCGGTTCGCAGCGCTGCCCGATCAAGCCGGGCACGATGGCGGAAGAAATCTACGGCAAGGACGTGAACGAGCGCCATCGCCACCGTTATGAAGTCAATAACCGCTTCGTGCCCCAGCTCGAAGCCGGCGGCCTTATCATCAGCGCCCGTACCCCGAGCGAGGATCTGCCGGAAATGATGGAGCTGCCGCGTTCGATGCACCCGTGGTTCGTCGGCGTCCAGTTCCACCCGGAATTCACGTCCACGCCGCGTGACGGCCATCCCCTGTTCAAGTCGTTCGTCGAAGCCGCGCTCGCCAACAAGCAAGCGCGCGGAGTGCAAGCATGAAGCTGTGCGATTTCGAGGTCGGTCTCGACCAGCCTTTCTTCCTGATCGCGGGGACCTGCGTCGTCGAATCGGAGCAAATGACGATCGACACGGCGGGCCGCCTGAAGGAGATCTGCGAGAAGCTGAACGTTCCGTTCATCTACAAGTCGTCCTACGACAAGGCAAACCGCAGCTCGGGCAAGTCGTTTCGCGGCCTCGGAATGGACGAGGGCCTGCGGATCCTGTCCGAGGTGAAGCGCCAGCTCGGCCTGCCGGTGCTGACCGACGTGCATTCGATCGACGAGATCGAGCAGGTCGCGTCGGTCGTCGACGTGCTGCAGACGCCGGCGTTCCTGTGCCGCCAGACCGACTTCATCCATGCGTGCGCGCGCTCGGGCAAGCCGGTCAACATCAAGAAGGGCCAGTTCCTCGCGCCGCACGACATGAAGAACGTGATCGACAAGGCGCGCGACGCCGCACGTGAAGCCGGTCTGTCGGAAGACCGTTTCATGGCGTGCGAGCGCGGCGTCTCGTTCGGCTACAACAATCTTGTGTCGGACATGCGTTCGCTCGCGATCATGCGCGAGACGAACGCGCCGGTCGTGTTCGATGCGACCCACTCGGTGCAATTGCCGGGCGGGCAGGGCACGAGCTCGGGCGGCCAACGCGAATTCGTGCCGGTGCTCGCCCGTGCGGCGGTCGCGACGGGCGTCGCGGGCCTCTTCATGGAAACGCATCCGAATCCGGCCGAGGCGAAGTCGGACGGCCCGAATGCGGTGCCGCTGAACCGGATGGGCGCGTTGCTGGAGACCCTCGTCACGCTCGACCAGGCGGTGAAGCGCAATCCGTTCCTGGAAAACGATTTCAATTAAAGATCGAATGAACCTTGCGACGGCTTCGCGCGTCTGTAGCGAAAGCGGTTCCGGCACGCACGCCGTCGCAGTTTGAAGAATCCATCGTCATTCTCAGAGGAAACCCATGAGTGCAATCGTAGATATCATCGGCCGCGAGATTCTGGATTCGCGCGGCAACCCCACCGTCGAATGCGACGTGCTGCTCGAATCGGGCACGATGGGCCGCGCGGCGGTGCCGTCGGGCGCGTCCACCGGCTCGCGTGAAGCGATCGAACTGCGCGACGGCGAAGCCGGCCGCTACAACGGCAAGGGCGTGCTGAAGGCGGTCGAGCACATCAACACCGAAATCTCCGAAGCCATCATGGGCCTCGACGCGTCGGAACAGGCGTTCCTCGACAAGACGCTGCTCGAGCTGGACGGCACCGACAACAAGTCGCGCCTCGGCGCGAACGCGATGCTGGCCGTGTCGATGGCCGTCGCGAAGGCGGCCGCCGAAGAGGCCGGCCTGCCGCTGTACCGCTACTTCGGCGGTTCGGGCGCGATGCAACTGCCGGTGCCGATGATGAACATCGTCAACGGCGGCGCGCACGCGAACAACAGCCTGGACATCCAGGAATTCATGATCGTCCCGGTCAGCCAGCCGACGTTCCGTGAAGCGCTGCGTTGCGGCGCGGAAGTGTTCCACGCGCTGAAGAAGATCCTGAGCGATCGCGGCATGAGCACGGCCGTCGGCGACGAAGGCGGTTTCGCACCGAACTTCGGCAGTAACGACGAATGCCTGTCGACGATCCTGCAGGCGATCGAGAAGGCCGGCTACCGTGCGGGCGAAGACGTGCTGCTCGCGCTCGACTGCGCGGCATCCGAGTTCTACCACGACGGCAAGTACCAGCTCGCGGGCGAAGGCCTGCAACTGTCGTCGGCCGAATTCACCGACTACCTCGCGACGCTCGCCGACAAGTTCCCGATCGTGTCGATCGAGGACGGCATGCACGAAAGCGACTGGGACGGCTGGAAGCTGCTGACCGACCGCCTCGGCAAGAAGGTGCAGCTGGTCGGCGACGACCTGTTCGTCACCAACACGCGCATCCTGAAGGAAGGCATCGAGAAGGGCATCGCGAACTCGATCCTCATCAAGATCAACCAGATCGGTACGCTGACCGAAACGTTCGCGGCAATCGAAATGGCGAAGCGCGCGGGTTACACGGCCGTGATCTCGCACCGTTCGGGCGAAACGGAAGATTCGACGATCGCGGACATCGCGGTCGGCCTGAACGCCGGTCAGATCAAGACGGGTTCGCTGTCGCGCAGCGACCGTATCTCGAAGTACAACCAGCTGCTGCGCATCGAGGAAGATCTCGGCGACATCGCGAGCTACCCGGGCAAATCGGCTTTCTATAACCTGCGCTAACGCGCTACTATCGGGTTCGTCATCTCGACGCCGCTCTGTGCCTGTGCGCGGAGCGGCGCTTCTTATATCTGCGTCTCTTACATGCGGCTTGTCACTGTCGTCCTGATTGCCTTGCTGGCGCTCATTCAGTACCCCCTATGGTGGGGACACGGCGGCTGGCTGCGGGTGCATGAATTGCGTCAGCAGCTCGACGACCAGCTTCAGAAGAACGCGGACGAGAAGCTGCGCAACGAGCGCACGGCCGGCGAAGTGCAGGATCTGCAGAGCGGCACCGCGGCGATCGAGGAGCGTGCGCGCTACGAGATGGGCATGGTGAAGGACGGCGAAGTGTTCGTGCAGTTCGTGTCGCCGAATGCGCCTGCGGGGCCGGTGAACAACACGCCGTCGAATACGTCGACGCGCGGCGCTGTGTCCGCGGCGCCGGTGCGGGTCGTGCCGAATCCGCAGTCGATCGCGAAGCCGTCGCGGCATCACGGCGGCGACAAGGGCAAGGCGGCGCATCACTGAGCGCGATACCTCGAACCCATTGAAAAAGCGCGGGAAATGCCGCGCTTTTTTATTTCCTGCGAGTCGTCAATCGATCGGGCGACGCCTGCTGCTCACCACCACCAGCCCGGGTAGCCGTAACTGACGCCCGTGCCCCAGCGATTGCCCCATCCGCCGTAGTACCCGCCGTAGACCGTCACGGGCGGCGGCGAGTAATAGGCCCACGCGCGCGCGGCCGCTTCGGCTGCCATTGCGCTGTTCTGCTCGCGCAGGACCTGCTGGTCGATCTCGTCGTAGCGCTTGCGTTCGGCGCTCGACAGCACGGGCGGCTGGCCGCCCGACGCGCCCGGCTCGGGCAGGCGGCTCAGGATCGTGGAAGTCGGCGGCGGCATCGCGCAGCCGGCAAGCGCGAGCGTGCCGGCTGCCATGCTCGCCAGGGCGATGGTGCGGAGGGTGCCAAAGGGGCGGAGGTGACTCATGTGTTTCTCCTGCAGCGCGCCGGCCGTGGAAAACGGCTCGTGCCGAAGGTCGGGCCTCCGGCGCCGGAGCCGCGCGTGCGGCGCTCGTGCGTCATTATGCGCCCGTGCCGCGCCGGCGGCGGGCACGGGCGCGCGGCTCAGTGACGCTGGTCGGTCGCGGGCGCGATGCCGGTCTCGACACCGGGCGCTGCGAACAGCTGCGCGACGTCGACCGGATCGAATTCGTAGCGCTGGTTGCAGAACTCGCAGTGGATCTCGACGTGGCCGCGCTCGACGATCACGCTGTCGACTTCCTCACGACCGAGCATGCGCAGCATCGCGCCGACCTTCTCGCGCGAGCACGAACACTGGAAACGCGTGCCGGCCGGTTCGAAGTGCTGCACGTTTTCCTGCCAGAACAGCCGGCGGAACACGACTTCCGGTTCGACCTCGAGCAGCTCCTTCGCGGACAGCGTGCCGCCGAGCGTGCACACGCGTTCCCACGTGTCGATATCGGTTTCGGCGTTGCGCGGCACGATGCCGCCGTCGCCAGGCAGCTTCTGCAGCAGCATGCCGACCGCGCGGTCGCGATCGGCCGCGAGCCACAGCCGCGTGTCGAGCTGCTCCGAGTGGTGCATGTAGTGCTCGAGTACCTGCGACACCGATTCGAGCGGGCCGTCGACGCCGTTCAGCGGCACGATGCCCTGGTACGGCTGCTGGCCCGGCAGCTTGTCGGCCGGATCGAGCGTGATCACGCAGCGGCCGTGGCCGCTTGCGTTGACGAGCGCCGCGAAGCTCGTGTCGCCGCCGATCGTCTGCGCGGCGTCGCCGGAGAACTTCGCGGTGGCCCGCATCGACAGATCGGACCCGCACTGGACGACCAGCATCTGGACCGGCCCGTCGCCGAAGATCTGCATGATCAGGGTGCCGTGAAATTTCAGGTTCGCGGACAGCAGCGCGCACGCGGCCATCATCTCGCCGAGCACCGTGCGCACCGGGGCAGGGTAGTCGCGGCGGGCGAGCACTTCCTGCCACGTGTTGCGCAGCGAAACGATCTCGCCGCGCACGGGCGCCGCATTGAACATGAATTTCTGTAACTGGTCGCTCACTCTTCTTCCTTGAAATCCGTGCGAATCATCCGATCCGCACGAGTTGCTCCTTGAAATGCGCGCGTCGCTCGACATAGGTCTTTGCGTTGGCGCGCAGCCGCGCGACGTCTTCCGCCGACAGCTCGCGCACGACTTTTGCCGGTGCGCCGAGAATCAGCGAGTTGTCCGGGAACGTCTTGCCTTCCGTCACGACCGCGCCGGCACCGACCAGACAGTTGCGGCCGATGACCGCGCCATTCAAGACCACCGCCTGAATCCCGATCAGCGAACCTTCGCCGATCGTGCAGCCGTGCAGCATGGCCTGGTGCCCGATCGTCACGTTCTCGGCAATCGTCAGCGGAAAGCCCGGGTCGGTATGCAGGACCGCGCCTTCCTGGACGTTGCTGCCCGCGCCGACCGTAATCGTCTCGTTGTCGCCGCGAATCGTCGCGCCGAACCACACGCTCGCGTTTTCCTCGAGCACGACCTTGCCGATGATGGCCGCCGTGTCGGCGACGAATACGCTTTCGTGGATCGTCGGGGCCGTCTCGCCCAGCTTGTAGATCGTCACGGAGTCTCCTTGTCTCTTCGATGATGGGCGCCGGTAGAATGGCGCGTCCGGTTTGCCCGGCGCCTGGCGCCGCGGAACAAACGCATATTGTAAACCGTCGCGTGCCGATGCTCCCGCGATGCGTACGCAAGGTGTCCCCGTTTATGAGCATGGAGTCTTCCTCTTTCGGCCAGGCGCCGGCCTGTGTGCGTCGCGTCGCGCTCGACGCGCTGCGTATTGCCGAGCCGGCGGCCAAGGCCGCGCGGGTGCGCGCGCTGCACGATGCGCTGCGGGCCGGGCAGGCCGCGATCGCGCCGTCGCTGCAACTGCGCGAACCGGCCGATCTGCCCGGGCGCCCGGCGCGGCCGCCGCTCGTCGAGCCGCGCCAGCTCGAGCGGCGCAGCATGCGCTCGCCCGAAGGGCGCGCCGTGCTGTTGCACGCGCTCGCCCATATCGAATTCAATGCGATCAACCTGGCGCTCGACGCCGTCTGGCGCTTCGCGGGCATGCCCGACGCGTTCTATGCAGACTGGCTGAAGGTCGCGGCCGAGGAGGCCTATCATTTCACGCTGCTGTCCGACCGGCTCGCGGCATTCGGGCACGCATACGGCGATTTTCCCGCGCACAACGGGCTGTGGGAGATGTGCGAGCGAACCAGGGGCGATGTGCTCGCGCGAATGGCGCTCGTGCCGCGGACGCTCGAGGCCCGCGGGCTCGACGCGTCGCCGCCGATCCGTGCGCGGCTCGTGCAGGCGGGCGACGATGCGTCGGCCGCGATCCTCGACGTGATCCTGCGCGACGAAATCGGCCATGTCGCGATCGGCAACCGCTGGTTCCGCCATTTGTGCGATGCTGCCGGCCGCGACCCCGTGCCGACCTATCGGCAGCTCGCCGAGCAATACCACGCGCCACGGCTGCGCGGTCCGTTCAATTTCGATGCGCGGCGCGATGCCGGCTTCGAGCAGGCCGAACTCGACGAACTGGCCGCGCAGGACGCGGCGGACGGGCGCGCCGCGCATTAGCCGGATCCCGTCCGGCTGGGCCGGGTTGGCCGCCGGCCGGCTTGCGCAGCCGGCCCATGGCGCCTTCCTGCCAGGCTCCGTAAGACCTCGCCGCTAGAGCGGTACCTCGATTGCCGGCCGCCGGAACCGGGGCGCGCCCGCTATAATCGAACGACCATTCTTTTTTTGGCGGCTGCAATGAGTGCCTCGAGTTCTGTTTCCGATTTCGTCACGGTGCGCGGCGTCCAGCTGCATGTGCGGCGCTGGGGCCGGCCCGATGCGCCGACGCTGTTCATGCTGCACGGCTGGATGGACGTCGCGGCGTCGTTCCAGTTCGTCGTCGATGCGCTCGCGGGCGACTGGCAGGTGATCGCGCCCGATGCGCGCGGCTTCGGGCTGTCCGACTGGCCGGTGGCGCGGCAGGGCGGCGGCCACTACTGGTTCCACGAATACCTCGGTGACCTCGATGCGCTCGTCGACCGCTACGCGCCGACCGGCGAGGTCAACCTGGTCGGACACAGCATGGGTGCGAACGTCGTGTGCCTGTACGCCGGCGCCCGGCCGGAACGCGTGCGCCGAGTGGTCGACCTCGAAGGGTTCGGGCTCGCGCCGGCCCGCGCCGAACAGGCGCCGCGCCGGCTGCGCGGCTGGCTGGACGAGCTGCGCGAGCCGCCCGCGCTGCGGCCGTATGCGTCCCTCGACGACGTGGCGGCGCGCCTGATCAAGACCAATCCGCGGCTCGACCCGCGCCGCGCCGCGTTTCTCGCCGCGCACTGGTCGAAACGCGGCGACGACGGCCTCTACCACTTGCTGGCCGATCCGGCGCACAAGATGCCGGGCCCGCTGCTGTACCGGCTCGACGAAGTGATGGCGATCTGGAAGCAGGTGCGCGCGAAGGTACTGCACGTCGAGGCGGTCAATTCGCCGACGCTCGCGCATCTCGCCGGCGACATCCCGCTACCCGAATTCAAGGCGCGCTTCGACGCATTCCCCGACTGGCGCGAGAAGCTCGTCGAGGATGCCGGCCACATGGTGCATCACGACCAGCCCGAGCAGATCGCGGCGTTGATCGAGGCGTTCTGCGCGTAGGCACGCGGCGCCGCGGCAGGGCAGGCGGGCGGCGCAATTGCCGCGTTGCAGTAGAATGAGGCCTTACCTGCCATGCCGACAATGAACGCCGATCTCCACTGCCATTCCAATGTTTCCGACGGGTTGCTGTCGCCTGCCGACGTCGCGCGCCGCGCGCATGCGGGCGGCGTGACCCTGTGGGCGCTGACCGACCACGACGAGATCGGCGGCCAGGCGGCGGCGCGCAGCGAGGCGGAAGCGCTCGGCATGCGCTACCTGAGCGGCGTCGAGATCTCGGTCACGTGGGCATCGCGCACCGTGCACATCGTCGGTCTGCACATCGATCCCGCCCATCCGGCGCTGGTCGACGGCCTGTACCGCACGCGCCACGGCCGCGCGGCGCGCGCGCTGGCGATCGCGGAGCAGCTCGCGACGCTCGGCATTCCCGGCGCGTACGAAGGCGCGCTGAAATACGTATCGAATCCCGACCTGATTTCGCGCACGCACTTCGCGCGCTTTCTCGTTGAAAACGGCCATGCCGAATCGACGTCGGACGTATTCGACCGCCTGCTCGGCGACGGCAAGCCCGGCTTCGTCCCGCATCGCTGGGCGTCCCTGTCCGACGCGGTCGGTTGGATCCGCGCGGCGGGCGGCGAAGCGGTGGTCGCGCACCCGGGCCGCTATCGCTATACGCCGGTCGAATTCGACGCATTCTTCGGCGAGTTCATCGATCTCGGCGGCCGCGCGATCGAGGTCATCACGGGCAGCCACACGCCCGACCAGTACCGCGAATACGCGGACGTGGCGCGCCGCTTCGGCTTCGAAGTGTCGCGCGGCTCGGATTTCCATGCGCCCGGCGAGGGCCGCATCGAGCTCGGCAGCCTGCCGCCGTTGCCGCCCGACCTGACACCGGTCTGGGAGCGCTGGCTCTGACGCCGGGCGGCTTCGGGCCGCCCGCGTTGCCGATGCGCGCATCCGACTTCTCCCTCTTTACGTATCCCCATGTCCCAGTTCTTCAGGATTCATCCGGATAATCCGCAGCCGCGCCTGATCAAGCAGGCGGTGGAGATCGTCAGCAAGGGCGGCGTGATCGCGATGCCGACCGATTCGAGCTATGCGCTCGCGTGCCATCTCGACGACAAGGACGCGGTCGAGCGCGTGCGCCGGATTCGCGGCCTCGACGAGAAGCAGCACCTGTCGCTGCTGGTGCGCGACCTGTCGGAGCTCGCCAACTTCGCGATGGTCGACAACCGCCAGTACCGGCAGATCAAGTCGGTGACGCCGGGCCCGTACGTGTTCATCCTGCAGGCGACGAAGGAAGTGCCGCGCCGGCTGTCGCATCCGTCGCGCAAGACGATCGGGCTGCGCGTGCCCGATCACGCGATCACGCTCGCGCTGCTGGAGTCGCTCGGCCAGCCGCTGCTCGGCACGACGCTGATCCTGCCGCCCGACGACGAACCGCTGAACGATCCCGAGGAAATCCGCACGCGGCTCGAGAAACAGGTCGACCTCGTGATCGACGGCGGCGCGTGCCCGCGCGAACCGTCGACGGTGATCGACCTGACCGGCGACGCGCCCGAACTCATCCGCGCGGGGCGCGGGGCACTCGAACCGTTCGGACTCTCGGCCGCATGACGCGCGGTGCCATTTTTGCGCGAGTGCGCTTGTTACAATAACGCGATATGGATGCTTCCCTGATACAGACCATCGCCGTCTACGCGCTGCCCGTGATCTTCGCGATCACGCTGCACGAGGCCGCGCATGGCTACGCCGCGCGCCTGCTCGGCGACAATACCGCCTACGTGATGGGGCGCGTGTCGTTCAATCCGATGCGCCACATCGATCCGCTCGGCACGATCGCGATTCCGCTCGCGATGTACTTCCTGACCGGCGGCGCGTTCCTGTTCGGCTATGCGAAGCCGGTGCCGGTGTCGTTCGGCAACCTGCGCAATCCGCGCTGGGGCAGCCTGTGGGTCGCGCTCGCGGGGCCCGCGTGCAACTTCGTGCAGGCGCTCGTCTGGGGCCTGCTGACCCTCGTGCTGCCGGCCGTGGGTGTCGACGAGCCGTTCTTCACGCGGATGGCGCTCGCCGGCGTCAGCGCGAACCTCGTGCTCGGCGTGCTGAACCTGTTTCCGCTGCCGCCGCTCGACGGCGGCCGCATCCTGGCGGCGCTGCTGCCGACCAGGCAATCGATCGCGCTGTCGCGCATCGAGCCGTACGGTTTCATCATCGTCCTCGTGCTCGTCACGACGGGCGTGCTGACGAACTTCTGGCTGCGTCCGCTCGTCAATGTCGGCTACGCCGTCCTGAGCGCCATCCTGTCTCCCTTCGCCTCGCTTTTCTAACGACAATCATGTTCCCAGAACGTATTTTCTCCGGCATGCGACCCACCGGGTCGCTGCACCTCGGTCATTACCACGGCGTGCTGAAAAACTGGGTGAAGCTGCAGTCCGAGTACCCGTGCTTCTTCTGCGTCGTCGACTGGCATGCGCTGACGACGCACTACGAGACGCCCGAGGTCATCGAGAAGAACGTGTGGGACGTGCTGATCGACTGGCTCGCGTCCGGCATCGATCCGGCGCAGGCGACGCTGTTCATCCAGAGCAAGGTGCCCGAGCACGCGGAACTCGCACTGCTGCTCGGCATGAGCACGCCGCTCGGCTGGCTCGAACGCGTGCCGACCTACAAGGAGCAGATGGAGAAGCTGAAGGACAAGGACCTGTCCACCTACGGCTTCCTCGGCTACCCGGTGCTGATGGCCGCCGACATCCTGCTGTATCGCGGCTCGCTCGTGCCGGTCGGCGAGGACCAGGTGCCGCACGTCGAGATGACGCGCGAGATCGCGCGCCGCTTCAACTACCTGTACGGCCGCGAGCCCGGTTTCGAGGAGAAGGCGCTCGAAGCCGCGAAGAAGCTCGGCGGCAAGCGCGCGAAGCTCTATCACGAGCTGCGCAATGCGTACCAGCAGGAGGGCGATGACGAGGCGCTCGAACAGGCGCGCGCGATGCTGCAGGAATCGCAAAGCCTGTCGATGAGCGACCGCGAGCGCCTGTTCGGCTATCTCGAAGGCGCGCGCAAGATCATCCTGGTCGAGCCGCAGGCGCTGCTGACCGAAGCGTCGCGGATGCCGGGCCTCGACGGGCAGAAGATGTCCAAGTCGTACGGCAACACGATCGGCCTGCGCGAAGACGCCGAGACGATCACGAAGAAGGTCCGCACGATGCCGACCGATCCCGCGCGCGTGCGCCGCACCGATCCGGGCGATCCCGACAAGTGCCCGGTGTGGCAGCTTCACCAGGTCTACACGGACGAAGCGACGCACGAGTGGGTGCAGAAGGGCTGCCGCTCGGCGGGTATCGGCTGCCTCGACTGCAAGCAGCCGGTCGTCGAAGGCATCCTGCGCGAACAGCAGCCGATGCTCGAGCGTGCGCAGAAGTACATGGACGATCCGTCGCTGCTGCGCGCGATCGTCGCGGACGGTTGCGACAAGGCGCGCAAGTACGCGACGGAAACGATGCGCGACGTGCGCGACGCGATGGGCCTGTCGTACAACTGATCCGGCGCATGAGCGAATCCGTCATCGCCGCCGCGGGCGGTCACGTCGGCCAGGCCGGGCCGTCGCGCTGGGTCGCGCAATGGGCGCGGCTCGTGCCGGCCGGCGGCGCGGTGCTCGACGTCGCCGCGGGCGGCGGCCGCCATGCGCGCTGGTTCGCGTCGCGCGGGCATCCGGTCGTCGCGCTCGACCGCGATCCGGCCGCGCTCGCCGCGTTGCGCGCGATTCCCGGCGTCGACGCCCGCGAGGCCGATCTCGAAGGCGCGCCATGGCCGCTGCCGGCCGGCGAGCGGTTCGCGGCCGTGATCGTCACGAACTATCTGCATCGCCCGCTCTGGCCCCATCTGCGCGATGCCGTGGCGCCGGGCGGCGTGCTGATCTACGAAACTTTCGCGCAAGGAAACGAAACGGTCGGAAAACCGTCCAACCCCGCGTTCCTGCTCGCCCCGGGCGAGCTGCTGGACGCCGTGCACGGCCACCTGCGGGTGGTCGCGTACGAGGACGGTTTCATCGCCGCGCCGCGCGAGGCGTTCGTCCAGCGTCTGAGCGCAGTGCGCGAGGGCGCGACCCCGAAGGCGGGGGCGGGAATTCCACGTTACGAACTGCCCGGCTAATCCGCTACAATCTCAACGTTTACCGGTACACAATCAATCGCGTTTCATGGCTAACGGCACCCAAGACGGCATTCAAATCCGCGGCAGCATCCCCGCGATCGTCACCCCGATGCTCGAAGACGGCAGTCTCGACCTGCCGGCGTTTCGCAAACTGATCGACTGGCACATCGCGGAAGGCACCGATGCGCTGGTCGTCGTCGGTACGAGCGGCGAATCGGCAACGCTCAACGTCGAAGAGCACATCCTGATGATCCGCACGGCGGTCGAGCATGCGGCGAAACGCATCCCGATCATCGCGGGCGCGGGCGGCAATTCGACCGCCGAGGCGATCGAGCTGACGAAGCATGCGAAGGCCGTCGGCGCGGACGCGACGCTGCAGGTCGTGCCGTACTACAACAAGCCGACGCAGGAAGGCATGTACCGCCACTTCCGGACGATCGCCGAAGCGGTCGACCTGCCGGTGATCCTGTACAACGTGCCGGGCCGGACGGTCGCGGACATGGCGCACGAGACGACGCTGCGCCTCGCTGACGTGCCGGGCATCATCGGCGTGAAGGAAGCGACCGGCAACATCGATCGTGCCGCGCACCTGATCAAGGCCGCGCCGAAGCACTTCGCGATCTACAGCGGCGACGATCCGACCGCGATCGCGCTGATGCTGCTCGGCGGCCACGGCAACATCTCGGTGACCGCGAACGTCGCGCCGCGCGCGATGAGCGAGCTGTGCCGCGCGGCGCTGGCCGGCGACGTGCAGACGGCCCGCGCGCTGCACATGAAGCTGCTGTCGCTGCACAAGAACCTGTTCATCGAAGCGAACCCGATCCCGGTGAAGTGGGCGCTGCAGGCGATGGGCAAGATGCAGGGCGGCATCCGGCTGCCGCTCACGGCGCTCGACGAGCGCTGCCACGATGCCGTGCGTTCGGCCCTCGTCGAGGCCGGCGTCCTCTGATGCCGAGGCGGCCGCGTCCTGCGGCCGCCGGCTCGACCCCTGATCAACCCGCACCGGCCGGCTCCGTCCGGCGCCGCTCCTGACGAGCGTTCTAGCAAGACGAAGGATTTCATGAAACGTTTCGCCTTTTCCTCTCGCGCCATCCAGCTGTCGGTGGTGGCGCTGGCGCTGGGCGCGCTCGCTGGCTGCGATACGCTGAACGACTACCTGGCCCCTGACCGGGTCAACTACAAGAACACCGGGTCGGCGCCGCCGCTCGCGGTGCCGAGCGACCTGAAGCCGGTCCCGACGACGCAGCAGTTCGTCGCGCCGCCGACCAACGCCGGGCTCGGCACGCTGCCGCCGCGGGCCACGACGCAAGCAGGCAATGCGACCGACGGCATCCCGAGCGCGCAGGATCCGCTCGGCATGCATATCGAGCGCGACGGCGATCGCCGCTGGCTCGTCGTCGACGGCCGCACGCCCGAGCAGCTGTGGCCGATCCTGAAGGAATTCTGGCAGGAGAACGGCTTCTCGCTGAAGACCGATGCGCCGTCGACGGGCATCATGGCCACCGACTGGGCCGAGAACCGCGCGAACATTCCGGACGACTGGTTCCGCCGCACGATCGGCCGGGTCATCGATTTCGCGTATTCGTCGGGCACGCGCGACCGCTTCCGCACGCTCGTGAACCGCACGTCGGACGGCAACACCGACATCTCGATCACGCACAGCGCGATGGAAGAAATGATGGTCGGCCCGCAGGGCGGCACGTCGTCGCGCTGGGAAGAGCGTCCGCGCAATCCGGTGCTCGAAGCCGTGTTCCTGTCGAAGCTGATGCAGAAGTTCGGCCTGACCGACGCGCAGGCGAAGCAGCTGTTGACCGATGCGCGTCCCGCGACGGCGCCGGCGCAGGTCAGCGATACGAGCGGCGGCGCGGCGACGCTGCAACTGGCCGAGTCGTTCGACCGCGCGTGGCTGCGCGTGGGCCTGGCGCTCGACCGGACCAACTTCACGGTCGACAATCGCGATCGCGAGAAGGGCGTGTACACCGTGCGCTACGCGAATTCGATGGAAGAGCTCAAGCGTGACGGCCTGTTCGGCAAGCTGTTCTACGGCGGCCCGTCGGCAGCCAAGCCCGGCAAGGAATATCTGATCAACGTGCGTGCACAGGGCAATGGCGGCACGCAGGTCGCGGTGGTCGGCGCGAATGGCCAGATCGACAACTCGTCGGACGCGCAGCGGCTCATTTCGCTGCTGCACGCGCAGCTGAACTGAGCGCGTGCGATTCGCCAGCCTCGGAAGCGGCAGCGAAGGCAACGCGCTGGTCGTCGAGGCCTCGAGCGGCACGACGACCACCCGCGTGCTGCTCGACTGCGGCTTTTCCGCCAAGGAGGTCGAGCGCCGGCTCGGCCGGCTGAATCTCGGCGTCGCCGATCTCGACGCGATCCTCATTACCCATGAACACAGCGACCACGTCGGCAGCGCGCTGACGCTCGCGCGTCGCGCGTCGTTGCCGCTCTACATGAGCTGGGGCACCGCGCGTGCGGTCGCCGCGGACGAGGCCGATGTCGATCTCCACGTGCTGTGGGGCGACGAGACGGCCGCGATACGCGATCTGGCCGTGATGCCCTATACGGTCCCCCACGACGCGCGGGAGCCGCTCCAGTTCGTCTTCATGGACGGAAGCCGCCGGCTCGGCGTGCTGACGGACGTCGGGATGGCCACGCCGCACATCACGGCCGTCCTGAGCGGCTGTGACGCGCTGGTGCTCGAATCCAACCACGATACCGCGATGCTGGCCGCCAGCCGCTATCCGCAGTCGCTGAAGGCGCGGATCGGCGGCAACCACGGCCACCTGAGCAACGACGCGGCGGCCGAGATTCTCGCGTCGCTCGAACGCAGCCGTCTCCAGCACCTCGTGGCGGCCCATCTGAGCCAGCAGAACAACCTGCCGGAACTGGCCCGCCAGGCGTTTGGCGGTGTGCTTGGGACGGACGGGGAAGACGTGATCGTGGCCTCGCAGGACGCGGGCTTCGACTGGCTGATGCTCGGATGAGCGGGGGAGGGCCGCCGCGGCGGCTCGACACGGCTGCCGCGTGCTCGATTCGAAAGCGGCAGACGTAAAAAAACCGGCCCTCGGGCCGGTTTTTTTTCAGCTGATGCTGAAGGCTTACTGGCTTGCGCCCGAAGCCGGAGCAGCCGTCGCTGCCGAAGCAGCCGACGCCACTGCAGCAGCAGCGTCGCTCGCAGCAGCCGTTGCCGACGAAGCAGCAGCCGAAGCGTCGCTCGCAGCACCAGCAACTGCCGAAGCAGCCGACGAAGCAGCAGCAGCCGCGTCGCTTGCAGCCGACGAAGCAGCTTGATCAGCGCTCTTGTTGCAAGCAGCCAGTGCAACAGCAGCCAACAGGGAAGCTACGAGGAGGGATTTCTTCATGATCACGTCCTTTTATGGTTAAAGGTAAGCAACAGCGCGAAACAATACCGGTAATGTGCTCCAACACCGACCTGGGCCGCTGGTGGAGATGCACTTCTTAGAGCGTGAATCTTCCCTACGGCTTGGGCGGAAATTATATGCACTTTCCTATCGACCGTCGACAAATGCGGGGTCAATACGTTGTCTTTCCCATACAGAATTTGATCTGTACGGGCATACGGGGCGACTCACACTAATTCCGGTTTCCGACCCGTATCCAGCCCGCACGATACCACTCGTGCAACAAGGCTGTCATTGAAGGAACCCGGGATAGTGTTACAAACCGTTTCGCCTCCATCTGGCGTTGATTGGCCAGTTCGGGCAGCCATTCACCGGCTTGCTCGAGCGGTCCTTCCTCGCCATTAATGAAGTACGAGCGCGCGTTATACATCAATGCGGCCCTTCTGTCGAGACACACGCCACGGCGTGACGCTTGCGTGACGAACGCGGCTTCGGACAGCGGACGCTCGGGCGGGTCGAAAACGACGTTGGATTTGGGCTCGCTCAGGTAGCAGCCGAGGAATTCGGCGACGTCGCGCTTGCGCCAGCGGATCGCATCGACGATCTCGGCGACACGTTCGACCATGGCCGGCGGCAGTTGCGCGGGCGCGTCGACGGCCGGCTGCTTCGGATCGCGGTAGAGGTCGTCCCCGTTCGCGTCGCGCAGGCCGCCGCGCTCCGCGAGGTAGTACAGGAACTGGGCGCCCAGCTCGCCGGCGGACGGGGCCCGGAAGCCGATCGAGCAGGTCATGCATTCGCCTTCGGCGACGCCATCGTGCGCGATGTGCGGCGGCAGGTACAGCATGTCGCCGGGTTCCAGCACCCATTCGTCGCTCGGCTCGAAGTTTTCGAGGATCTTCAGCGGCACGTCCGGCTGCAGCGACAGATCCTTCTGCGCGCCGACCTGCCAGCGGCGCCGGCCTTCGACCTGCAGCAGGAATACGTCATACGAATCGAAGTGCGGGCCGACGCCGCCGCCGTCGGTCGCATACGAGATCATCAGGTCGTCCAGCCGCGCGTCGGGGATGAAACGGAAGCGGTCGAGCAACGCGCGCGCGGCGTCGACGTGCAGGTCGAGCCCCTGCACGAGCAGGGTCCAGGATTTGCGCGTGACCGAAGGCAGCGAATCGGGCTCGAACGGACCGTGCGCCAGTTGCCACTTGTTACGAAAATGGGTGATCAATCGCGATTCCGCGTCATAGTCGGCGGCGAGCTCGAACAATGCATCGCGCGTGACCGGCGACGTGACGCCGGGGATCGCCTGGCGGATCAGCAGCGGCTTCTTTTGCCAGTAGCCGCGCATGAATTGCGCCGGCGTGAGGCCGCCGAGCAGCGGCGTGGGAAGATCGGAAGGCGGCGCGCCGAGCGGGGCGGCAGCGGCATCCCGCGGTTCGGCTTGAGACCGGTTGCGCATCGTATAATGAGACTTGTATTTGGGAGAATTGGATGAAAATCGCAAAAAACACCGTCGTGTCGGTCACTTACAAGCTGTCGGACGCACAGGGCAATCTGATCGAGGAAAGCGACGAGCCGATGGTCTATCTGCACGGCGGCTATGATGGCACGTTCCCCAAGATCGAGGAACAGCTCGACGGCCACGAGGCGGGCTACCAGGCACAGGTTCAGCTCGAGCCGCAGGACGCGTTCGGCGACTACGATCCCGAACTCGTGAAGATCGAGCCGCGCGACCGTTTTCCCGAGCCCCTCGAGGTCGGCATGCAGTTCGAAGGCACGCCGGAAGACGGTGACGAGGAAGTCGACTCGCTGATCTACACGGTCACCGATATCGCCGAAGACAAGGTCGTGCTCGACGGCAATCACCCGCTGGCCGGCATGGCGCTGCGTTTCGCGCTGACCGTGAAGGACGTCCGCGAAGCCACCGAAGACGAAATCGAGCACGAGCACGCGCATGGCGCGGAAGGGCTCGAGATCATCGACGAGGACGACGACGAAGACGGCGAAGCGCCGTCAGGGCGTACCCTGCACTGAGCTTGCCGGCAGGCCCGGCGCCGGCCCCGATGCGGGAGGCGGTGCCGGCCACGACGCGCCGCCCGGTGCGGCGCCGTCGCCCTGCAGCGGCGGCGCGACCGACGACGAGTCGGGCAGCGCCGGCAGCGCAGGAATTTCCGGCATCTGCGGCAGTGGCACGTCGTCGCGCGGCACGAGCGGCAGCGTGGGCGGCAACGGCAGGTTCTTCGGCACCTCCTGGAGGCTCACGTTGAAGATCGTCTGCCGCGCCGGCGAGACGCTCACCTTCACCCACTGATTCGCCGGATGGCGCGGTCCGATCGCGACGCGCGTCACGTTTCCTACCAGTTCACCGTCGTCGGCATGCAGCGGACGATCGATCAGAAAGCCGTTCGCCAGCGGTTCGCCGCTCGCATGCATCACCAGGATCGGGCCGCGGAATGTCGCCGCCGCCTTCACCAGCGTTCGTTTCAGCTCACGGAAGCCGTCGCGCACGCGCGGCCGGTTGAAACGCAGCCACGCGAAGCGCTCCGCGCGTTCATAGCGTTCGAACTGTGGATCGCCTTCGAAAATCACCACCATCGCGCGCGCCTCGCGCCGCTTCGCATATTCGGCTGCGTGGTCGATCCAGAAGCCGTTCGCGATGATGCGATCCTCGAATTCGCCGTTGCGGCCGCCCGCCGTCAAATAATGATTGTTCGGCGCCGGTGCATTGAGGGCGACGTAGACGATGTCGTCGCGCATCCAGCGTGCGTTCTCGCGATACGGCCGGAACCGCGCGACTTCGCTCTCGCGCGTGATCTGCAGCGCACCGGGGTCGGGCAGCGCCGAATCGGCGAGCAGCGTCTGCCGCAGGAAATCGAGCCGCTCGACCGGGTCGTAGCCGCCGCCGGCCGCCGTGTTGCAGGCGATCCAGTCGTCGTGGCCGGGAATGAACACGAGCGGCACGCGTGCTGAATCCAGGATCGCGCCGCGCTGCGAATACAGCGCGTCGCGGCATGCTTCCTTCGAGCCTTTGAGATCGCCCGCGTAGACGACGAACGCGAGGTTGCGTTCGCGTGCGATCGCATCGAGCAGCCGCTGCGCGGCCGGCTCGTCCGCCGGGACGTTGATGACGCCCGACACGACGGCGAACGAGTAGGGCGCCGCGCTGCGCTTGGGTGGCGCGGCCAGCGCATCCGCCTGCGCGAAGGCAAGCGCCGCCGTGACGAGCGCGGCGGCGGCGCGGGCTGGCAGGCCCTGCGGCATGCGCTTACGCGTGCCCGTCGGCATCGTGCGACCGGACCAGCGTGCGCAGCTCGTACAGCAGGTCGAGCGCCTCGCGCGGCTTGAGATCGTCGGGATCGATGTCGCGCAGCTTTTCGAGCGCCGGATGTGGCGTGTCAGGCAGCGCCGGCGCGTCCGCGCATTCGAGGTCGTCGATTGCCGCCGGCGGCGCGCTGAACAGGTCGAGTTGCGGCGTGTGCTGCGACGCCGACTGCTGTTCGAGATACGCGAGGTGCTTGCGCGCGGCGCGGATCACCGGCGCCGGGACGCCCGCGAGCTGCGCGACCTGAAGGCCGTAGCTCTGGTTCGCCGGGCCCTCGTTCACCGCGTGCAGGAACACGATGCCGTGGCCGTGCTCGACGGCCGACAGATGGACGTTCGCCGCTTGCGGGAACTCGGCCGGCAGTTGCGTCAGCTCGAAGTAGTGCGTCGCGAACAGCGTGTAGCACGCGTTGTGCGCCAGCAGGTGGCGCGCGATGGCCCAGGCGAGCGCGAGGCCGTCGAAGGTCGACGTGCCGCGGCCGATCTCGTCCATCAGCACGAGGCTTTGCGGCGTCGCGTCGTTGAGGATCGCCGTGGCTTCGGTCATCTCGACCATGAAGGTCGAGCGGCCGCCCGCGAGATCGTCGGCCGCGCCGATGCGCGTGAAGATCCGGTCGATCGGGCCGAAGCAGGCCGACTTCGCCGGCACGTAGCTGCCGACGTACGCCATCAGCGCGATCAGCGCGGTCTGCCGCATGAACGTCGACTTACCACCCATGTTCGGCCCGGTGATCAACAGCAGCTTGCGTTCGGGACCGAACCGGCAGTCGTTCGCGATGAACTGCTCGACCTGCGCTTCGACGACCGGATGGCGACCCTGTTCAATTTCGATGCCGATCTCGTCGGTGAAGGTCGGCGCGACCCAGTCGAGCGCGCGTGCGCGTTCGGCGAAGGCGGCGAGCAGGTCGAGCTCGGCGAGGGCCGAGGCGACGCGCTGGCATTCGGGGATGAACGGCAGCAGCGCCTGCAGCACCGAGTCGTACAGCGCGCGCTCGCGCGCCAACGCGCGTTCCTGCGCGGACAGCGCCTTGTCCTCGAAGGTCTTCAGTTCCGGCGTGATGTAGCGCTCGGCGTTCTTCAGCGTCTGGCGGCGGCGATAATCGTCGGGCACCTTGTCGGTCTGGCCGCGCGTGACCTCGATGTAGAAGCCGTGCACCTTGTTGTATTCGACACGCAGGTTCGCGATGCCGGTGCGCGCGCGCTCGCGCGCTTCGAGATCGATCAGGAACTGACCGCAGTTCTCCGAAATGTCGCGCAGCTCGTCGAGCTCGGCATCGTAGCCGCGCGCGATCACGCCGCCGTCGCGCACCATCGCGGCCGGCTCGGTGGCGATCGCGCTCGTCAGGAGGTCGAGGCATTCGGCGGGCGGCGCGAGCGCCGCGTCGACGCGCGCGAGCGCATCCGCGTTCGCGACGATCGCGCCGATGCGCTCGCGCAGCGCCGGCAGCGCGGCGAACGTGTCGCGCAGGCTCGACAGGTCGCGCGGGCGCGCGGACAGCAGCGCGAGCCGCCCGGTGATCCGTTCGACGTCGGCGATCTGGCGCAGCGCGCTGCGCAGCGCATCGAGGCTCGCGTTGGCCGGCGCGTCGAGCAGCGCGCCGATCGCCTGCTGGCGCGACTGCGCGGCGACCGACGCACGCGGCGGGTGATGCAGCCAGTGACGCAGCAGACGGCTGCCCATCGTCGTGCAGCAGGTGTCGAGCAGCGAATACAGCGTGGGCGACTCGGTGCCGCGCAGCGTCTCGGTCAGTTCGAGGTTGCGGCGCGTGGCCGGGTCGAGCCCGATGTATTCGGTTTCGTTCTCGACCTTCAGGCTGCGCACGTGCCGCAGTTGCTGGCCTTGCGTGGCCGCGGCATAGAGCAGCAGCGCGCCGGCCGCGCCGCACGCGCTCGTCAGCGAATGCGCGCCGAATCCGTCGAGGCTCGCGACATCGAGCTGGTCGCACAGGCGCTGCGTGCCCGACGCGATGTCGAAGTGCCAGGCCGGCACGCGCTTGCTGGCGCCCGCGCCGGCCGGAATGGCGTCGGTTGCACCGTCCGGCGTCAGGATTTCGGCCGGCCGGATGCGTTCGAGCGCGGCGGCAAGCTGCTCGGGCTCGATTTCGGCGAGCCGCAATGCGCCGCTCGCGAGGTTCAGCCACGCGAGGCCGATATTGACCGCGACGCCACGCTTGTTGTGGCCGGTGCACATCGCGAGCAGGTAGACGTCGTTCTTGTCGGACAGCAGCGCGGCATCGGTCAGCGTGCCGGGCGTGACGACGCGCACGACCTTGCGTTCGACCGGGCCCTTCGACGTGGCCGGATCGCCGATCTGCTCGCAGATCGCGACCGATTCGCCCATCTTCACGAGCTTCGCCAGGTATTGCTCGACCGCGTGATGCGGGACGCCGGCCATCTTGATCGGTGTGCCGGCCGACGCGCCGCGCTGCGTGAGGGTCAGGTCGAGCAGGCGCGCCGCTTTTTCCGCATCCTCGAAGAACAACTCGTAGAAGTCGCCCATCCGGTAGAAGACGAGCGTGTCCGGATGATCGGCCTTGATGCGCAGGTACTGCTGCATCATTGGGGTGACGGGTGCAGGTGCTGCGATGGGTTGCATGCTCATGTGACCGGGAAAAGTTGCTTTGGCTGCCGAAGTTTACCAGTGGCTCCAATGTGAGAGAGCGAAGTTCGCCTTTCGGCCAATTTCCGATGATCAAGACAGGTGATTGTCGGCCAGCAGAGGTCGATCGACTTCTGGCGTAGGATTGTCGTTGATCGCGTTGCGCTATTCGCGAGCTGCGGGGGAGCACCTTGATCGAATTGCTTGAGCCCTTTTCTCGCCAAATGGCGGGAGACCTTCTCTCAGCCTTCCCGAGCTGGAGGAGCCATTTCTCTATTGTTGCCCGCGCTGGCGAGAATTATTTCAATGTTCGGGTGCCGTCGCTCCCAGGATCGAAAGGTGGCCCCTTAGAGGTTTCTTCCTTGTACAACGACGAGGTAACGGTTTTCTACGCAGCAACCCATCGGCATTTCTTCTCCGTTCTGGGCAATGCCGAAGAGGCCGGTGGTGCAGTCGAGTTCATCCGGAAGATACTGGACGAACACCTTGCCGTGGTCTCATACATTTGCACGGGCGATGCAACTATACGAGACGGGGTTTTTGCAAGCGTCGCAGTCCGGGTAGACCAGATTCCCCGCACAAACTATGAGTATTACTACTCTACTTCGATGCGCGTGCGCTCATGGAAGGGCACTTTTGACGCCGACTTCGCTGCCCCGTACGTCAGAGACAGGCCGATGGGTAGTGATGGGCGAGCGTAGGACTTGGCGTAGGTTTGCGCATCGGGCCCCGTCAAATAAAGCGCGGGTACTGCTGCATCATTGGAGTGACGGGTGCAGGTGCTGCGGTGGGTTGTATGCTCATGTGACCGGGAAAAGTTGCTTTGGCTGCCCGGGTTTACCAGCGGCCCGCACGGGACCGCTCGAAGTTCGCCGTTCGGCCAGTTGCCGGAGATCACGACCGGCGGCTGCCGGCCATGAACGGTCAGTCGACTTGAGCATCCGAATTGTTCACAATCGCTCGTGTTGACCAAGGTCGATGCACCAATGGCCGTCAGGAGGAGCTACACCATTCGTGGAACCGTTCGAATACCCGAAAACCAACGTAATCGAGTTTTCGCTTGTACAGCCAACGGTAGTAGCAATCCCAATAACTGATCATTCGATCATGCGTGCGTTTCATGAAAACTGGGTTTTCCCTGAAAAAGGCCCCGTAAACGCATTGATCCATGGATGGCAAGTTCGCTTCAATCTCGGCGAGGATTTCAATTACATACTCGCCGCAAAGGTGCACGATGAAAGGCGCAATCCAAGGCTCGGGTGAAGTGGCCAGCCGCCCGATTTGGCGCTGGCGCACATGTCCGTCAAGGTGCCTCGTCAGCACGCAAGCATAGATGGCCGCTTGAGCCGAGTTCAGCTGAGGGAATAGCGTGTCATCGCATTCGTGGTGAATTCGATACGGGATGTTGAGTGATTCGCCTCGAACAACGACAGCCGCCCCGGGATGAGTTGCGGTGCTGGGTCGAATCAAATCCGTGACGACGGTAACTTCGGAGCGAAGCACTTCGGGAAAGGCAGTCAGCAAAGAACCGCTTTGAACTCCGTTATTCGCTGCCCGGGTGCTTGCCATAGGGTTTCGCCGTCAACGTAAATCATGCAATTGTGTCATACGTAGACCGACGGTCGGTGGTGCCTGCGAATGTCCGCATTGGGTTTCTGGGAGTGTCCCTTCCGGATCGGTAGCGGCCCGTCGACAAAACTATCGGCGTAGGTCTCGGCGTAGCTTTGTGCGTCAGGCCTTGTCAGATAAGGCGAAGGTACTGCTGCATCATTGGAGTTACGGGGGCAGGTGCTGCTGCTGGTTGCGTGCTCATGTGACCGGGAAAAGTTGCTTTGGCTGCCTGAGTTTACCAGTGGCTCGCACGCGCCTGCGCGGAGTTCACCGTTTGGCTAGTTTCGGGCGCTGAGAATTGGCCGCGACCGGGGGCATGGACTTAGCGCTGCGCGACACAACCCACAACGTAGTACTTACCCAGGCACGCCAGTTGCGGGCGACAGTCTAGACTGCGTCTGTATGGGGTCGGGGATTGCACGCAAGACATCAGGAGGCGATGGGTGCTGTTCTACGGCTTGTCGACCGCTGTAAGCGATCATCAATAACCCCACTAGAGCGGGGCTAGCAATGCGACTGCGTACGAAGGCGACGCTTTTCTACTTGGCAGCCACAGCGATACCACTTGGCGTTGCCGTGCCCCTTGTTATTTTCCTGCCGCCGTCGACCAAAGCATTGGCGGCGATCGTTTTTCTTGTGATTGCAGTGTGTTCGTCGGTGGCTCAGCTTGCTGTTCTAGTCTGCCCACATTGTCGATCACTTGCCATTCGTACGCCACGCGGCACCTGGACTCCTTGGGTTGGTTTTAAGTGCTGCTATTGTCATAAGCTTTATTAGAAGTGCCCGCGCAAACCCCAGAAGCAGGGATGCTCGCATGAACACATCGAAGATCCTCTCCGGCATTCGCACCGCTACATTGCTCGGTGCGGTGGCATCTTGGTTCGTGGTCTTCTGGATGGTTGGCATCCCGCTATTTGCCAGCAGGAATTACTTCTTTGGTGGCATGACAATCGGCTTTTCGCTTTGGGCGATCGCAGGAGCTGTGGCGGCAACAGTGAAGTGTCCGAAGTGCGGCAAACGCATGCTGATCAGCACCCAGCGTCCCACGGCTCTATGCCCAGATTGGCAAGCGCTACGAGATCAGTTCATTCCATTGCAAGCCCTTTCCGGAAAGTCTGGAGTGCACCGATGTCCGTATTGTAACGAAGGCATCGAGCCTCCGAGGTAGGTCATCCGGCAGGGGATGGGCACCAAGACTGCAACTCGGCACCCGTCTCCGACGGGGCGGTGTGCTTCTTGAAATTATCAATCCCGGTTCAGTGAGGCTGCAAATGAGACCAGAGTCACGCGCAAATGCTTACGCGATCATGGGCCTGGGATCTACCTTGCTGGGTAGCTATGCATTGGAACGCGCTATTGCGTACTTTGGCATCACTGGTGATTCGGTAGGAGGAATAGCGTTTGGGGGCACGGGTATTTGTTTATTCGTTGTTGCGGTTGCCCACTTCTACATGGCAATTGGATACAGATTTGGTTGCCTTGACGCAGTCGAAGGAAGCCTGGAAAGTGCGACCCTGAAAGCTGGGGTGGAGGTTGTTGCTAAGGCGGTTAAAATTCGTTTCTTGCGAAGGCCGGATGCTAGAAATTCGATTTCAGAACAAGGTACTCGCTACATCTTCTTCATCGGTAATGGCCGGCCGTGGGTTTGCCCGGAATCTAGGTTCTTGATGGGCTGAGCTAACGGCTCCTCAAAACAGCAGGCGTAAGTCTTGGCGTAAGTTTTTGCGCTGACCCGCGTCAGATAAGGCGCAGGTACTGCTGCATCATTGGGGTGTGGCCGGCAAAGGCCTCGGGCGACAGCGTGGTCATAGATCAGGCATGAAGTTGTTGCTTGGGTTGCCCGAGTTTACCAGTGGCGTCGACGTGAACGTGCGAAGTTGGCCATTCGGCCGATTGCCGGTGGTGCCGGGCAGTCGCGATTTGAAAGACGGCTTCTCCCGGCTGCCGACCTGCAAAGCATCTGACAGCACCGAGCCGCTGCGGCATCATGGGGCACCCGTTGCCACCGAACTGGCAAGACGGGTTCACCGGTGCTTACAATCGCAAGAACGAGTACGCCGATTCCGGGCCAAAGGTCGGCCATGCCTGTATCGGCGACCTCGGCCTCGTCTCGCGGGCGGCGGCGCCTCGATTACCGTGCCGCAACAGGAGAACCAATCCGATGATCAAAGTCAGTGTCATGTATCCGTACACCGCAGGCGCGCGATTCGACCATGCGTACTACCGCGAGACGCATATGCCGATGGTGAAACAGCGACTCGGCGCGGCATGTCTGTACTACACGGTGGACAAGGGCATCGCAGGCGGTGCGCCTGGCACCGACCCGGTTTACGTGGCCAAGTGTGACTTCGTCTGTACGTCCGTCGAAGCTTTCCAGGCAGCCCGCGACCCGCACGCGCAGGAGATCATGGCCGACATCGCCAATTACACGGATATACAACCGGTGCTGCAAATCAGCGAGGTGGTCGTGGAGCGTTCGGAAGACTGACCGAGGTTCGGCTATCGCCCGGCACCGCATCCGCGTATGGCGTGGCGCCCGCGCTGTCGCGGCGCAGGCAGGCCGGCCGCGCCCAGGTCACGAACCTGCGTGCGCCGGCCCTGTCCCGCAGTTCAGGACGCGTGTCCCGACATCAGGCTGAGCGCCACCGCTTGCGCGACTTCGATACCGTCGATCGCGGCCGAATAGATGCCGCCCGCATAGCCGGCGCCTTCGCCGGCCGGATACAGGCCTTCGACATTCATGCTCTGGTAGTCGTCCTTCCGGCGAATCCGGATCGGCGACGACGTGCGTGTCTCCACGCCGGTGAGCACGGCGTCGTGCATCGCGAAGCCGGCGATCTTCTTGTCGATCTCGGGCAGCGCCTCGCGGATCGCTTCGATCACGTAGTCCGGCAGCGCGGTGCTGAGGTCGGTCGGATTCACGCCGGGCTTGTACGACGGCTCCACGGAGCCCAGCGACGTCGACGGCCGGCCCGCGATGAAATCGCCGACCAGCTGGCCCGGCGCGCGGTAGTCGCCGCCGCCGAGTTCGAACGCGCGTTCCTCCCATTTGCGCTGGAACGCGATGCCGGCGAGCGGGCCGCCCGGATAGTCGTCCGGCGTGATGCCGACGACGATGCCCGCATTCGCATTGCGCTCCGCGCGGGAATACTGGCTCATCCCGTTGGTGACGACGCGGCCCGGCTCCGAGGTCGCGGCGACCACCGTGCCGCCCGGGCACATGCAGAAGCTGTAGACCGCGCGCCCGTTGCTGCAGTGGTGGACCACCTTGTAGTCGGCCGCGCCCAGCTGCTTGTGACCCGCGAACTTGCCGAAGCGGCTGCGGTCGATCAACCCCTGCGGATGCTCGATGCGGAAACCGAGCGAGAACGGTTTCGCTTCGATATAGACGCCGCGGTCGTGCAGCATCTGGAACGTGTCGCGCGCGCTGTGGCCCACGGCCAGCACCACGCGGTCGCACCGCAACGTTTCCCCGTTCGACAGCTTGAGCGCGCGCACCTTGCCCTGGTCGATTTCGATATCGTCGACACGGGTTTCGAAGCGCACTTCGCCGCCGAGTTCGTGGATCGACGCGCGCATTTTTTCCACCATGCTGACGAGGCGGAACGTGCCGATGTGCGGGCGGCTCAGGTACAGGATGTCCTCGGGCGCGCCGGCCTTGACGAATTCGTCGAGCACCTTGCGGCCATAGTGGTTCGGATCCTTGATCTGGCTGTACAGCTTGCCGTCGGAGAACGTCCCTGCGCCGCCTTCGCCGAACTGCACGTTGGATTCGGGATTGAGCACGCTCTTGCGCCACAGGCCGAACGTGTCCTTGGTGCGTTCGCGCACGGCCTTGCCGCGTTCGAGGATGATGGGACGGAACCCCATCTGCGCGAGGATCAGCCCCGCGAACAGGCCGCACGGCCCCATGCCGATCACGACCGGGCGCAGGAAATCGGCGTGTTCGGGCGCCTTCGTGACGAAGTGGTACGCCATGTCGGGCGTCACGCCGCAATGCGGCTTGCCGGCGATGCGCTTGAGCGCGGCCGCTTCGTCCTTGACTTCGACATCGACGATATACGTGAGCTTGATGTCCGCGCGCTTGCGCGCGTCGTGCGCGCGGCGGAACACGGTGTAACGGAGCAGCCCGTCTGCCGCCACGCCAAGCTCCGCGAGGCGCGCGCGAATCGCGGCCTCGAGCGCGCTCTCGGGGTGGTCGAGGGGGAGTTTAATTTCGCTTAGCCGTAACATGAGGACTCGGATGCGATTGCCACGGCGCCGTGGCGGTGTTGATACAGGCGGGGCCGGCATGCCGGCGGCGGCGTTGTCGCCGCGCGGGCATGCCGGACGCAAACCCTTCGCTGGCATTGCGCGACCAGCGGCGCGGGCGGCGATACGCCGGCCGGCCCCAGGCAACTCGGGCAACTTCAGGATAGGCGCACGAAGCGACCCGTGTGCACGGAAGATTGTCCCGCGTTCCGGGGCGATCGGCGCGCCAGCGTGACGATGCCTGCGAGCGGTTTGCGCGAAAGCCGCGCCACGCGGGCGCGGCCCGGGCTTACTCCGCTGCCGGATGCACGCGGCTGTAGCGGTTCAGGATCGGGATCATCTGCGCGTAGATCTTCGGGTTCGCGGCGACGATCTCGTGGCGATGCAGGAAATCGGCGTCGCCCGTGTAGTTCCCGACGAGGCCGCCGGCCTCGGTGATCAGCAGGCTGCCCGCTGCCATGTCCCACACGTTGATGCCTTGCTCGAAGAACGCGTCGAGGCGCCCGGCTGCGACGTTCGCGAGATCGAGCGCCGCCGCGCCCGGACGGCGCAGGCCCGTGCAGGCCTGCGTCATTTCGGTGAAGAGGCGCGCGTAGGCGTCGAGGCCGTCCTTCTCGCGGAACGGGAAGCCCGTGCCGACCAGTGCGTCTGCCAGGCGGTCGCGGCGGCCGACGCGGATGCGGCGGTCGTTCAGGTATGCGCCGCGGCCGCGGGTGGCCGTGAACAGGTCGTTCTTGTTCGGATCGTAGACGACGGCCTGCGTGACGACGCCCTTGTGCTCGAGCGCGATCGATACGCAGTAATACGGGAAGCCGTGGATGAAGTTGGTCGTGCCGTCGAGCGGATCGATGATCCACTTGAATTCGGATTCGTTGTCGGATTCGCCCGATTCCTCCGCGAGGATCGCGTGGTCGGGGTAGGCGGTCTTCAGCGTCTCGATGATCGCGTCTTCGGCGGCCTTGTCCACTTCGGTGACGAAGTCGTTCTGCTGCTTCTTGCGGATCTCGATCAGGTCGAGATCGAGGGACGCGCGATTGATGATCTGTCCGGCGCGGCGCGCAGCCTTGACAGCAATGTTGAGCATGGGATGCATGAGCCTGGATCCTGTAGCCGGCGGCACGGGCCGCCACGAAGTGGGACAACCGCCCGGAACGGCGCAAGCGTGCCGGGGCGAGGTGAGACGCGAATTGACAAAGAGCGGGGTACGACCCGCGCTGCGCCGCGGCGCAACGCGTAAAGGCATGATTTTACCCGATTTTTGGCGGTTTCAGGCGACCGGAATGCGGGGAAACCCCCACTGGCCATCCGGACGAGTGGGTTTGCGGGAGCGATGGCGATACCATACGGCCATTCTGATGAACCGAGTCGTCTCGTAGTGGAAACCCCGCAGAACACCGCCGCGCCGTCCGAATCGGGCGCGGCCTCGTCCCCGCCGCCGTCCGGCGGCTTCACGTCCACCCGCTTCGTGCTCGTCGAGCCGAGCCATCCCGGCAACGTCGGGGCGGCCGCCCGCGCGCTGAAGACGATGGGCTTCTCGCGCCTCGTGCTGGTCGCACCGCGCGTGCCGCACGTGCAGAGCGATCCGGAGGCGATCGCGATGGCCAGCGGCGCGGACGACGTCCTCGCGTCCGCGCATGTCGTGTCGACGCTCGGCGAAGCGCTGTCCGGCGTGCACTGGTCGATCGCGCTGACCGCGCGTACGCGCGAATACGGGCCGCCGCGGCTCGCGCCGCGCGCGGCCGCCGCGCAGGCGAGCGCGCAGGTCGGCACGGGCGACATCGCGCTCGTGTTCGGCAACGAGCGTACGGGTCTCGCGAACGAGCATGTCGAGCAGTGCAGCGCGCTCGCGCACATTCCGGCGAATCCGGCCTACAGTTCGCTGAACCTCGCGCAGGCCGTGCAGGTGCTCGCGTACGAGTTGCGCGTCGCGTTTCTCAAGCAGGCGAGCGAGCCGTCGGCGCAACCGCCGGCCGAAGCCGGCACGCTCGCGCAGAGCGACGAGATCGAGCGGATGTACGTGCACCTCGAGCATGCGCTGATCGCGCTCGACTTCCTCGATCCGCGCAACCCGAAGAAGCTGATGCCGCGGCTGCGGCGGCTGTTCGCGCGCACGGGCCTCGAGCGCGAGGAGGTCAACATCCTGCGCGGCGTCGCGAAGCACATCCTGCTGAAGTCGGGCAAACCGGGCGGCGACGCGTAAGCGGCCGGCGCGCTGATCGCGGGGTGCGGGGCGTCCGACGGATGCGGCGGGTGGTGGGT
>NZ_JACCQC010000029.1:0-95020 GCF_015712225.1 Burkholderia sp. 9775_39
GTGCGGACTGCGTTCGACTGGAAATCAGCGATGAACCAGTTTGCTATCCTGTTCGGAGAGCGATTTATGAAGGCGCGCGGATAACGCGTTGTTCAACCGCCTCACCCACAAAAATGCGGACAGGTTCGTTTCATCCGTTTCGCGATAGAACACAACGTGAGAACCAGCGGGGTAGCGAAAATATCCGTCGCGAACAACGCAAATCCGCCCCGCTTTTTTGCCGCGCGCCAGCGCTTCCATGGTGCCAATCAGATCGCGGTAATAGTGCTCTGCCTGCTCAGGCGACCAATGCTCGGCGGTATAGCGCCAAATGTCTTCAAGATCGCATTCAGCCAACGGGGTCAGCCGAAGTTGTCTGCCTTTAACCGCCATGCGTGGCCCGCATGCGGGCCAGGAAGGCCTCGCTGTCGAAGGGCTTGGGCGTCCCCGACCCTTCACCCGCCTTCAATGCTTCCTGCAATGCACGCATTTGCGTTTCGTGTGATTCGAGGAGCCGCAACCCGGCTCGCACGACGTCACTTGCGGAACCATATCGTCCCGATCGCACCTGCGCATCGACAAATTCTGCAAAGTGATCGCCAAGGGAAACGGATGTGTTTCGCGACATGAGTCACCTCCTTTAGATGCGGCCATCATATACCAATTTTTGGTACATTTCTCGTTCCGCTCCTCCAAAGCGGGGCCGATAGTCGGCCCGGTGCCGCATGTCTCGCATCCTCAGTCACACCAGAAACGCCTCGGCCAGCTTCACCCAGTACGACGCACCGGTCGGCAACGCCGCGTCGTTGAAGTCATAGCCGGGGTTGTGCACCATGCAGCCGCCCTCCCCGTCGCCGTTGCCGATGATCAAGTAGCACCCCGGCCGCTTCTCGAGCAGAAACGCGAAATCCTCGCTGCCGGTGAGCGGCACCATGCCGTCGATCAGGTTGGCTTCGCCGACCCATTCGCGGGCAACGCCGCGCGCGAACGCCGTCATCTCCGCATCGTTCACGAGCACCGGGTAGCGGCGCTGGTAGTCGATCGTCGCGCTCGCGCCGAACACGGCCGCCTGCGCATGCACGACCTCCTTGATGCGCGTTTCGAGCAGGTCGCGCACGTCGGGCTTCAGCGCGCGCACCGACAGGCGCATCTGCGCGCGATCGGGGATCACGTTCGGCGCTTCGCCCGCGTGGATCGCGCCGACCGTGATGATCGCCATGTCGAGCGGCGACACGTTGCGCGACACGATCGTCTGCAGCGCCAGCACGATCTGCGCGCACACGACGACCGGATCGATCGCCCGATGCGGCACCGCGCCGTGACCGCCGCGGCCCTGCACGTCGATGACGACGGTATCCGACGACGCCATGAACGAGCCCGGCAGGAAGCCGAATTTGCCGGTCGGGAAGCCCGGCATGTTGTGCATCGCGAAGATCGCGTCACACGGAAATTGCTCGAACAGCCCTTCGTCGAGCATCTTCTTGGCGCCGCCGAGCCCTTCCTCGGCCGGCTGGAAAATCAGGTTCAGCGTGCCCGAGAAGCGGCGTTCGCGCGCGAGGTGCTTCGCGGCCGCGAGCAGCATCGCCGTATGGCCGTCGTGGCCGCATGCGTGCATCTTGCCCGCGATCGTGCTCTGGTACGGCAGGCCCGTCGTCTCGTGGATCGGCAGCGCGTCCATGTCGGCGCGCAGGCCGAGGCGCCGCTTGCCGTCACCGACTTTCAACTGGGCGACGACGCCGGTGCCGCCGAGCCCGCGATGCACGGTGTAGCCCCACGACTGCAACTGCCCCGCGACGAGATCGCTCGTCGCGAATTCCTCGAAACCCAGCTCGGGATGGGCGTGGATGCGATGCCGGATCTCGATCATTTCGTCGGCGAGGCCTGCGGGGATCACGCTGTGCGTCACGGTGTCGTCTCCTGATGTGCGATGGGGAACATGCAGGCAACGATAGTCGATTCGACGGCAACCGGGCAGATGGAAAGTCGTCGTGGTGGCAACTTATGGTTGCTACCTGTTGCAAGGCCGCGCACGCCGTCACATCGACGCCGCGCGCCCCGCCCCGTCACGGCAACCGGAAGGTGTCGAAGAACGTATCGCGCTCGATCACCGTGAGCGCCGCGCGCTTGTGCGGGAAATCGAATTCCTTCAGCGTGTAGAACCCGAGCCGGTGCATGTACGCGATATGCCGCACGTGATCGACGCGCGGCTCGCCGACGAGCCGCTGCGTACGCGGTTCGTCGACGAACATGTAGTGCAACACCCCGCTCCACCATGCGTGCAGCTTGCCGGCGCTCTGGAAACGCGAATCGCCGATCAGCAGGTGCAGCCCGCGATCGTAGTCGTGCGCGTCGTAGAACGGCGCGAGGCGGTCCTCCTTCGCCCAGTAGAACTCGAAATAGCCGAACGGCGTGTCGTCGAAATAGCCGATCATCGGGTGCATGTGCGGATCGGCCAGCCGTTCGGCCAGATACGCCGCGTGCTCGTCGCGCGTGCCGCGCTGGTCCCAGAAATGCGCGACGCGGTCGAGGTTCATCCAGCCGCTGAACAGGTCCGCGTGGGCGTCGATGTCGACGGTGCGCAGACTGAACGTCATCCCGACCTGCGGCATGCTGCGCGCATAGATCTCGCCGGCCGGCGACGGCGGCCGCACCGGATGCCGATGGCCGTTCGTGATCGCGTAGCGCAGCGGCATTCCGCCCGACGCGGGCGCCTTCAGCCACGGCCGCGGGTTCTGCCAGAACGTCGTGCGCGACACGGTGAGCCGCAGCGTGTCGCCCGCGACCTGCGCGCCGTCGATCACGCCTTCGCGCACCGCCCGCGCGACGTACGATGCGACGGCCGTCGCATCGGCGCCGCCGAGCGGCACCGAGATCGTCGCCGCGTCGTGCCGCGTGTCGGTGTTGAACAGCGCGACGAACGTCGCGAGCAGCGCGTCCGGCGCGTCGTCGGGCCGCCACGCGTCGAGCGCATGCTCGACGACGACCGCCGCCTGCCCGCGCGCGGCGCTGTCGAGCGCCGCGGCCACTTCACCTTCGACGGCGTCGGCTGCGCCGGCCGGTTTCGTCAGCGTGTCTTGCATCAGCATGCTCCCGCGTCATGGCGATCGGCGAGGACGTGCAGCCCGCGCTCGAGCGCCGGAAACAGGCTGCGCTGGAAGTTGTTCCAGCGCAGTTCGAGAATCGTGTCGTCCGGCGCGATCGGCGTGTCGAGCACGTCGCAGATCACCTCGCCGGAATCGATACCGTTGTCGACGTAGTGGAACGACGCACCCGTCATCGTCACGGGTTCGATCGACGACGTCGCGCCGGTGGCCCAGTCGACCCGTTCGCCGCGCGCACCGTGCAGCGCGTCGAGCGTCGCCCATGCGCCGCGCCGCTGGTACGGCGAACCGTCGGCCGTGATGCCCGGGTGGATGTTCGCGATGCGCCGGTGAAAACGCGCGCCCGGCCGCACGAGTTCGTCGAGGATCACGAGCAGCCCGTCGAGCACGACGATGTCGGCGTCGAGTTCGAGCAGGCGCTCGAGCAGGCGGCGCTCGAACGCCTGTTTGCCGGCCACGCGCTCACGTGCGTCGCGCGGCAGCCGCCGGTACGTCGACGGGATCGAACAGAACAGCGCGTCGACCGGCCGGCCCTGCACCGTCAGGCCTTCCGGCAGGATCCACGGGCGGCCCGGCGTGCGTGCGAACCCGTAGTCGGCCACTTTCGCGCGGTCGGCGGGCGAACCTTCGTCGTCGTCGACGATCACGCCCTGGAGCGTGTAGCGTTCGCCGAGCGGCGAATCGTTCAGGCGCTCGACGAGGAATTCGAGCGGCGCCTTCATGTAGCGCGTGCCGCCGCGATAAGCGACCGGCTGGCCGGCGCGATCGGCCGCGCCGTTGCGCAGCGACTGGATGTAGACGAGATTTTTCTTCGGCATGGATGCGTCGTGGAAAAAGCGGACGACGGCGCCGCGGCCCACCTGCACCGGCCGCGAGGCCGGCCGGCGCGCCGCGGCGCGCGACGTCACCAGTTGTATTTCGCGGTCGCGATCACGGTGCGGTCGGTCCCGAAAATGCAGACGTTCATCGACTGGCAACCGCTGATGTAGTGGCGATTGAACAGGTTCGTCCCGTTCACCGCGAAGCGCCAGTTACGCGTGTCGTAATGCACGCCCGCGTCGAACAGCGTGACGCTCGATACCGTCAGCGAGTTGTCGGCCGCACCGGCCGACGCGCTCTGGTAGCGAATGCCGCCGCCGAGGCCGAAGCCGGCGAGCGGCCCCGTGTGCCAGGTCCAGTCGGTCCACAGCGACGCCATCTGGCGCGGCCGCGGAATGTCGACCGGCCAGTTGTTCAGCGAGACGTCGTTGGCCTGGATGACCTTCACGTCCTGGTAGACATAGGACGCGACCACCGACAGGTTCGGCGTGACCTTGCCGGTCGCGCTCAGCTCGATCCCGCGCGAGCGCACCTCGCCCGACTGCACCGACTTCGTGCCGCCCGGATCCTGGCTCGGCAGCGCCGGCGTGATCCCGTTGGTCTGGTTGATCTGGTAGATCGCCGCGTTCAGCATCAGGTTCTTGCCGGGCGGCTGCCAGCGCAGGCCGGCTTCGATCTGCTTGCCGCGCGTCGGTTGCGGCAGCCCGCCGCCGAGCAGGTTCACGCCGATCAGCGGATTGAACGACGTCGCGTAGCTGATGTACGGCGACAGCCCGTAATCGCCCTGGTACGTGAGGCCGACGCGGCCGGTGAACGCCGTGACGTCCGCCTTCGTCGACGTACCCGCCGCGCGGTCGTCCTGCCGCATGTTGACCCAGTCCTCGCGGCCGCCGAGCGTCAGCGTCCAGCGGTTCCACTTGATCTGGTCCTGCGCGTACAGCCCGAACGTGTTCATCGTCGTGTACGTGTTGGTGCGGCTCGTGGCGTCCGGATCCGAGAACACGCCCATCGTGACGGGCGTATACACCGGGTTGTAAAGATTCAGCGTCGGCGCGGCGGCGAGCCATTCGCTGTCGGTCGCGGTTTGGCGGTTGTACTGGAAGCCGAGCAGCAGCGTATGTTGCAGCGGGCCCGTCGCGAAGCGGCCCTCGAGGTTGTTGTCGATGTCGAAGCGGCTGTAGTTCATCTGGAACAGGCCGGCCCAGCGCGATACGTCGGTCAGGCTGTCGCCGGCGAAGCCGTTGGCGAACACCGACGCATTGTCGAGCGACAGGTGCATCAGGCGCGTGTTCTGACGGAACGTCCAGGCCGGCGTCAGGTTGCGCTCGAACTGGTAACCGATCGACCACTGCTTCTTGCGGTAGTAGTTGAAGTTGCCGTCGCCTTCGTAGATATCCTTGTTGATCTGGCCGTTCGGGTTCGGCAGCACCGTGCCCTGCGCGGGCAGGAAGTTCGACGAGATGTCGCCCCAGTCCTGCAGGTAGGTCGCGGACAGCGTCAGCGACGTATCGGCGTCCGGGCGCCAGCGGAACGACGGCGCGAGCGCGACGCGCTGGTCGTTGTTCGGGCCGGTCAGCGCGTTGCCGTCGCGTGCGACGCCGACGAACCGGTACGCATACTTGCCGTCCGGGTCGAGCTTGTCGCCGACGTCGATCATGAACTGCTTGCGCGCGTAGTTGCCGATCTGCACACCCGCTTCGCGCACGCGCTCGCCGTCGGCGAGCTTGGTGTGCACGTCGATGATCGCGCCCGGATCGCCCGCGCCGTACAGCACCGAGGTCGGCCCGCGCAGCACGCTGATGCTGTCGATCATGTACGGATCGACGCGCCAGCTCGCGAGGTTGATCGTGTTCGGCACCTGCAGCCCGTTCACGTAGGCGGTCGGCGTGAAGCCGCGCAGCGCCGCGTACCAGTCGGAGCGGTTGTCCGAACCGTACGACGAGAAGCCCGGCACGTAGCGCAGCGCCGCGTTCACGTCGGTGGCGCCGGTCATCTCGATCTGCTGCGCGGTGACGACGTTGATCGTCTGCGGGATCTCGTTGAGCGGCGTGTCGGTCTTGGTGCCGGTCGTGCTGCGCTTCGCGACGAGCCCGACCGTGCCGTCTCCTGCCGAGGCCGCGTTGACGGTGATCGCCGGCAGCGTGCCGTTTTGCGCGCCGGTCGACGGATTCGTCGTCGCGCCGTTTTGCGCACTGCTGGCCGACGCCGCGGCGCCCGCGTTCACGGCCGGCGCCGTCTGGGCGTATGCGTGCCCTGCCGCCGCCGTACCGAACGCCACGCTTGCCGCGGCTGCGATCGCACGCAAACGCGTGCCTGTTGCCCACTCCATCTTCTTCTGCTCCAGTTTTTTCATGCGGTCTCCGACCGCGCCTTTGTCAAAGAGCGAAAGCCATCCGGCCTGCGCTCACCCCGTTATTCAGTCGTTTTTCGTGCGTGGCCCGGGCCGCGCCTTCATCGTGCGCGGGCGCGATCCCGTTTTCGAGCGACGCGCAGATTTCGTCCGCACGGCGCGCCAGGACCGACAGCAGCGTGTCGGACAGGCCGTGGCTGTCTTCGCAGCAGCCTTGCAGGTAGATGCGCGGCGCGAAGTGCTCGGGCGTCGCGAGCAGGTAGTCGCGCGTCACGTCGCCGCGCGTGAGCGCATCGCCCAGGTGCGGCGCGAGCCCTTCGAGCAGCGCCGAATGCGTGTCGCGGCGGTAGCCGGTCGCGAGCACGAGCGCATCGAAGCGCTCGATGCGCGTGGCGCCGCTCATCCGGTCGCGCAGCGTCAGCTCGATGCGGCCGTCGGCGGTGCGCACCGCGGCCTCGATCGCGCTGTTCGCGAGCAGCGCGTGACGCGGCGTGCCGTCGATGCGCTGCAGGTACAGCATTTCGTAGATCTGTTCGATCAGCGGCCGGTCGACCACCGCGTAGTTCGTGTCGCGATAGCGCTCGAGCAGCGCGCGACGCGCGTCCTGCGGCTGCGCGTAGACGACGTCGGTGAATTCGGGGCTGAAGATTTCGTTGACGAACGGGCTGTCGTCGGCCGGTTTCAGGGCGCCGGCGCGCATCACGAGGTTCGCGTCGACGTGCGGGAAACGGCGCGCGAGGTCGATGAACACCTCGGCCGCGCTCTGCCCCGCGCCGATCACCGCGACGCGGCGGCGCTCGCCGTCGGGCGACGCGACGAGCCGGTCGATGTCGGTCAGGTACGACGACGAATGGATCACGCGGTCGCGGCCGAGCGCGGCGAACGCATCGGGAATCGCCGGCGTGCCGCCGACGCCGACCGACAGCGCGCGCGTGACGCGCTGGCGCTCGTGGCCGGCCGCGTCGCGCGACAGCACGCGCAGCGCGTCGATCCTCGCGCCGTCGCCGCGCACCGGCTCGATTCCCAGCACCGTTTCGCTGTAGTGGACGCGATCGTCGAACGCGTCGGCTACCCAGCTCAGGTAGTCGTGGAATTCGACGCGGGTCGGATAGAAGTTCTTCAGGTTGACGAATTCGTTCAGCCGGCCGCGTTCGAACAGGTAGTTGATGAACGTGTAGCGGCTTTTCGGATCGCGCATCGTGACGAGATCCTTCAGAAACGAGATCTGCATCCGGCAGTCGTCGAGCAGCATCCCGCGATGCCAGCCGAATGCCGGCTGACGCTCGACGAAGCAATGGGCGAGCGTGTGCGCGCCGCCGCGCTCCGCGAGGCGCACGGCCAGCGCCAGATTCGACGGCCCGAAGCCGACGCCGATCAGGTCGAATACGGTTTCTCTCTGCATGTCTCAGCTCCCTTGTCGGTGAATCCGGCCCGTCAGACGTGACGGCCGGAGAAGAACGTCTCGCGCAGCGTGCGCATCCACAGCGGCTGCGCGTCGGCCAGCGCGAGACGGCGCTGCCGCGCGAAGCCATGCCGCGCGAGATGGTCGGCAACCCGCGTGTGGCCGGCCGGCACGGCACAGCCGACCGCTTCGGTACGCAGGTCGTCGAGAAACAGGTAATGCACGACGCACGGCAGCCAGCCGGCCACGCGGTGCGGGCCGCGCCAGCGCGACTCGCCGACCAGCATCCGCAGCCCGCGGTCGTAGTCGCGCGCCGCGACGTGCGGCCCGAGCGCGTCCTCCTTCAGCCAGAACGCCTCGAAATACGCGAACGGCTCGCCGTCGAAACAGCCGATCAGCGGCGTCACATGCGGATCGGCTTCCTGCGGCTGCCGGTCTTCCGCGCCGCGTTGCGCGGGCGGTGCGCCCGGCCAGCCGTCGCGCACGCGCGGCTCGTCGAACCAGCGGGCGAGCCGCTCGGCGTCCTCCGCCGGCTGCCAGCCGCGCAGCGTGAAGCGCACGCCGAGCGCCGGCAGGTCGCGCGCGTAGACCTCGCCGCGCGGCGCGGGCGGCCGGCGCGGATGACGCCGGCCGTCGGTGATCGTCGGCAGCGTCGCGCACGGCAAATGCAGACCGACGCGCCACAGGTCGGCCTGCTGCGCCCAGCCATCGCGCAGGCAGCGGCCGCCGTCGGCGAGCACGCCGCTCGCACGCAGCGCGTCGAGCGCGACCGCCGGCCAGGCGGCCGGGTCGAGCCGGATCGCCGCGTGGCACGCGCTGTCCGAAAACGCCGCGGCCAGTGCGGCCAGCAGCGCCCGCCGCTGGTCGGCCGGCGCCGCGCGATGGTTGTAGGCGACGAGGCGCAGCGCGCCGTCGTCGCCGAGCTGCGCGCGCAGCAACTGCGCGCCGATGCCGTCGCCGTGCGCGACGCGGATTTCCGCGCCGTCGCGCACGGCGAACAGGCCGTCCGCGAACGCGAGGCGGTAGGTATCGAGCATCGTGAATCCGTCCGGACGGACTTCAGCCAGCATGGCGCGCCTCCTGTCCCGTTTCCGCCTGGGCGTCGAGCCGCGCGCCGAGTGCCGCGAGCGTCGGCGCCGCGAACACGTCGGCGACCGCCAGCGCATGACCGGCGCGGCCGGCCGCGTCGACGAAGCGCACGACGTCGAACGACGTCGCGCCGGCTTCGAACAGATCCGCATCGGGCTCGGGAGCGGCCGTCGCGAACGTGTCCGACCACAGCGCGGCGAGCACGGCGGCTGCATGCGACGGCATGGCGTCGGGCCGCGTTACCGCGTTGACGTGGGCGCCGAACGCAGCCTGCTCGGCTGCACGGGCATCAGGCGCGCCGAGCGCCGCTTCCGACGCGCCGGCGAAACGCGCGACTTCGTCGTGGTACAGCTCGACGAGCGCCTCGACGAAGTCGCGCGCGAGCAGTTCGTCCGCATACGAGAACGCGGCGCTCACGCGGCCGTCCGGATGCTCGACGACGTCCAGCTCCAGCGTGAACACGACGCGATGGCGCACGTCGTCGAATTCGGCCAACGACAGGCCGGCCCAGTCGCGTGCGGCGGCACCGGTCGGGCGCAGGTAGTTGAACATCACCTGGAACAGCGGATTGGCCTGCGCGGCGCGCGGCGCACGCAGCGCGGCCACGACGTCGGCGAACGGCACGTCGGCATGCGCATACGCGGCGAGCGCCGTGTCGCGCACCTGCGCGAGCACGTCCGCGCGGCGCGCGGCCGGGTCGATCCGCGTGCGCACGACGACCGAGTTGATGAACAGGCCGAGCGCCGCGCGGGCCGCGTCGCCGGTGAGCTCGCGCGTCGACGCGAGCACGCCGACCGGCTGGTCGGCCACGCCCGTCGCGCGGAACAGCGCGGTGTTGAGCGCCGCGTGCAGCAGCATCGGCAGCGTCGCGTGCGAGGCCGACGCGGCGTCGCGTGCCGCGCGAATCAGCTGCGCATCGAATTCGAACGCGATGCGGGCCGCGCGCCATTGCGGCACCGCCGGCGCGTCGGCGCGCTGTGGCAGCACGCGCGACGGCAGATCGGCGAGCGCATCGCGCCAGTACGCGACACGCGCCGGATGGCACGGCGCGGGGAGCACGAGCGGGACGGCCAGTTGGACGGCCGGTCGGACGGCCGGCTGATCGGCTTCGTCGGCCGGCACGGCGCTGCCTTGCACGCGGGCGACATAGCGGGCGCGCACCGCGTCGAGCCACAGCTCGATCGATTCGCCATCCGACACGATGTGGTGGATCGTCACCGACAGCACGTGATCGTCCGCCGCGAGCCGCAGCACGCGGGCGCGCCACAGCGGTGCGTCGGTCGCGAGGTCGAACGGCGCGAGCGCATCCTCATCGGTCAGCGCGGCCGCGCGGGCCAGTGCATCGGCTTGCGTCGACAGGTCGATCACCGGCAGCGCGACGGCAACGTCTGCGTCGATCCGTTGGCCCGGCAGCGCGCCGTCGCGGACGACGAGCCGTGCCCGCAGCGCCGGATGCCCGGCTGCCACCTCCGCGAACGCGGCGCGCAGCGCATCGACATCGAGCGGCCCGCGCACGCGCAACGCAACCGGAATGTTGTACGCGGCGCTGTCCGGCTGCGCGCGCCACAGGAACCACAGGCCGAGCTGCGCGGGCGACAGCGGCCACACGCCGTGGGCGTCCGGTTTGACCACGGCGACGCCTGGCGCCGTGGCGCCGGTATGCGCGGCGCGCGGCGCATCGGCCACCTGCCGCGCGTATTGCGCGAGCACGGGCGCCTCGAACAGCGCACGCACCGGCACGTCGCGGCCGAGCCGTTCGGCCACGCGCGTCGCGACACGCACGGCCGCGAGCGAATGGCCGCCGAGATCGAAGAAGTGATCGCCGCGGCCGACGCGTTCCAGGTTCAGCACGTCGCACCAGATCGCCGCGAGCGCGGCTTCGTCGCCGTCGTGCGGCGCCTCGTACGCGCGTTCGACACGCACCGGCGCCGGCAGCCGCGCACGGTCGACCTTGCTGTTCGCGTTGCGCGGCAGCGCATCGAGCACGATCAGTTGCGCGGGCACCATGTAATCGGGCAGCGTGCGGCGCAGGTGCGCGTCGAGCGTCGCGGCTTCGACCGGCTGCGCGGCCGCCTGCGCCTCCGCGGTCAATTCGACATACGCGACGAGCTGCGCGAGCGCGCCCTGTCCGTGCACGACCGCGCAGGCTTCGCGCACCGCGTCGTGCGCGGCGAGCTGCGCTTCGATTTCGCCGAGTTCGATGCGCAGGCCGCGCAGCTTCACCTGGTGATCGACGCGGCCGATGAAATCGAACACGCCGTCCGCGCGGCGCCGCACGAGGTCGCCGGTACGGTACAGCCGCGCGCCCGGCGCGCCGTATGGATCGGGCACGAAACGCTCGGCCGTCAGCGCCGGGCGATCGAGATAGCCGCGCGCGACGCCGATGCCCTCGCCGCCCAGGTACAGTTCGCCGATCACGCCGACCGGCAGCGGATGCAGCCGCGCGTCGAGCACGTGCGCGGTGCGCGCGCCGACCAGCGTGCCGATCGGCAGATACGCGGCATCGCCGAGTTTCGCGAGATCGTCGCCGGGCCGGAACATCCACAGCGTCGGCGTGATGACCGTTTCGGTCGGGCCGTAACCGTTGACCACGCGCACATTCGGCAGCGCGCGGCGCAGCATCGCGAACGCCTCGCGCGACGTCGCCTCGCCGCCGACGGTCAGCGAACGCAGCGTCGGCGGTGCGCCGTGCGCGAGCGCCCATTCGGCGAGCTGTGCCGCGCAGCCGGGCGGCACGTAGGTTATCGTCACGCCGTCGCGCATCATCATCGCGCAGGTCTGCGCGGGCGGCCACAGCACGTCGGCCGTCACCGACACCGCGGCGCCCGACATGTATTGCGAAAACCAGCCTTCGTGCGCGCCGTCGAAATTGACCGACTGAAACAGCAGGAACACGTCGTTCTCGCCCGCGCCGTAGCGCTCGGCGATCGCCGCGCAATGCAGGGCGAACGACGCGTGGTCGACGATCACACCCTTCGGCTTGCCGGTCGAACCCGACGTGTAGATCGCATACGCCGCATGGCCGGGCAGCACGTCCGGCAGCGCGACGTGCGCGGCTTCGTCGAGTGTATCGATTGCGTCCGCGCGCCACACGCGCAGTTCCGGCAATTCGGGCAACGATGCGGCGCTCGCGCCGTCGGTCAGCACGTGCGCGATGTTCGCGTCGCCGACGATCTGCGCGAGCCGTTCGCGCGGATGCGCCGGATCGAGCGGCACGAACGCGGCGCCCGACTTCAGCACCGCGATCAGCGCGACGAGCAGGTCGACCGAACGCTGCAGCGCGACGCCGACGCGCATCTCGGGCCGCACGCCGGCCGCCACCAGATGGCGCGCGAGGCGCGCCGCGCGGGCATCGACTTCGCCGCGCGTCAACGCGCGATCGACGTCGGCGACGCCGCGTGCGTCGGGCCGTGCGTGCGCATGCGCGGCGATGCGTGCATGCACCGGCACGAACGGCTCGGCATCGGTCGCGCCGGCCGGCGCGTTCCATGCGAACAGCTGCGCACGTTCGTCGGCCGGCAGCCAGTCGAGATCGCCGATCGGCAGGTCGGGACGCGCGAGCGCATCGGTCAGCAGCGTGACGAAGCGCGCGGCCAGCCGTGCGATCGCGTCCGCATCGAACAGGTCGAGCGCGTAGATGAAGGCGGCGTCGAAGGTGCCGTCCGGCGTCGCTTCGACGGACAGCGTCAGGTCGAACTTCGCGGACGGCGTGCCGGACGGCAGCAACGCGGCCGACGCCGCGCCGAGCGCCGGCAGCGCGCGGCGTTCGCCATACGCGGCCATCACCTGGAACAGCGGATGGTGGCTCGCGCTGCGCGGCACGCCGAGCGCGTCGACCACCTGTTCGAACGGCACGTCCTGATGCATCTGCGCGTCGACGAGCGCGCGCTGCGTGCGTTCGACCAGCGACGAGAAATCGCCGTGCGCGGGCACGTCGACGTCGATCGCCAGCGTATTGACGAAGAAGCCGATCAGGCCGGCGACTTCCGCGCGCTCGCGGTTCGCGGCCGGCACGCCGACGCAGATCCGCGCGTCGCCGGTCGCGCGCGCCAGCAGCGCATCGAGCGCGGCGAGCAGCACCGCGAACGACGTCGCGCCGGATGCGGCCGCGAACGCGCGCAGCTGCGCGCCGAGGCGCGCGTCGAGCGAAAACACATGACGCGCGCCGCGCGCACTGCGCCGGGCCGGCCGGGCGCTCGCGCCGGGCAGCGTCAGCACACCGCGCTGCGGATTGAGCCGTTCGCGCCAGAACGCGAGCTGACGGTCGCGCTCGCCGGCATCGAGCCAGCGGCGCTGCCACAGCGCGTAGTCGGCATACTGGATCGGCAACGGCGCGAGCGGCACCGGTTCGCCCGACGCATACGCACGATAGAACGCGGCGAGTTCGGACAGCATCACGCCCGACGACCAGCCGTCCGACACGATGTGATGGACGGTCAGCGCGAGCCAGTGATGCGTCGCGTCGAAGCGCACCAGATGCGCGCGCACGAGCGGCGCCGTGCAGAGATCGAACGGTTCGGCCTCGTCGGCCGTCGCGACGGCTTCCGCGCGCGCTACGCGTTGCGCGTCCGGCAACGCTTCGAGATCGGTTTCGCGCCACGGGCAGCGCAGCGGTGCGTGGATCGTCTGCGCGACGCCGTCCTGCGCTTCGTCGAAAGTCGTACGCAGCGCTTCATGGCGCGCGATCAGTGCGTCGCACGCGAGGCGCAGCGCATGTACGTCGAGCGGGCCCGTCAGCGCCAGGCGCTCGGTGATGTGATACGCGTCCGGCGCATCGATCAGCCGCGCGTGCAGCCACAGCCGCGTCTGCGCGAACGACGCCGGCACGCGGTCGGTACGCGGCGTGCGCGGCGGGATCGGCAGCACGCGAAAGTCGATGCCGGCCGCGCCGAGTTTGTCGATGAAGACCGCGCGCTGCGCGTCGGGCAGTTGCGCGAAACGCGTCGCGAGCGCGAGCCAGTCGGGTTGCACCTTCGTCATCCGTCGTCCTTATTGGGTTTCCAGTTCGCCGAGCAGCGCGTCGATCGCGCTCGCCGCATCGGTCGCGCCGCGTGCCGCGCAGGCCGCGTCGATCGCTTCCGCGCAGCGCGCCAGCGTGCGCGTGTCGAACAGCGTGCGCAGCGGCAGCGCCAGGCCCCAGTGCAGGTTGGCCTGCGCGTGGGCCTGCGTCGCGAGCAGCGAATGGCCGCCGAGCAGGAAGAAATCGCCGTCGCGGCCGATCGCGTCCACGTGCAGCACGCGTTGCCAGATGTCGGCGAGCGCGCGCTCGGTGTCGGTCGCGAGTTCGACGGCGTCGGCCGCTTCACGCACCGGCGCGGGTAGCGCATGGCGATCGCACTTGCCGTTCGGCGTGACCGGCAATGCGTCGAGCTCGATCAGCTGCGACGGCACCATGTACGCCGGCAGTTGCGCGCGCAGCGCGTCGAGCAGCGCCGCACGGTCGAGCGGGCCGGCCTCGCCGCGGGCGACATAGCCGATCAGTTGCTCGTCGCGCACGATCACGACCGCATCGTTGACGCCCGGCGCCGCGCGCAGCAGCGCCTCGATCTCGCCCGGCTCGATCCGCTGGCCGCGCAGCTTCACCTGCGTGTCGACCCGGCCGAGGTAGTCGAGCGCGCCGTCCGCGCGCTGGCGCGCGAGGTCGCCGGTGCGGTACATGCGGGCGCCCGGCACGAACGGATCGGGTACGAACCGCTCGGCGGTCAGCGCGGGACGGCCGAGATAGCCGCGCGCGAGGCCCGCGCCCGCGAGATACAGTTCGCCGGTCGCGCCGGCCGGCACCGGCTGCCACGCGGCATCCAGCACGTGCAGTTGCAGGTTCGCGATCGGATGGCCGATCGGCACCGCGACCGCTTGCGCGTCGTCGGGCCCGCAGGTCCAGTGCGACACGTCGATCGCGGCCTCGGTCGGCCCGTACAGGTTCACGAGCGTCGCGTTCGGCAACAGGCGCGCCATCTTCGCGACGAGCTCGGGCGCCAGCGCCTCCCCGCTCGCGACGATCAGGCGCACGCTGTCGCATTGCGCGGCGGCCGAGAAATCGTCGAGATGCGCGGCGAACGCGGCGAGCATCGACGGCACGAAATGCAGCACCGTCACGCCGTGCGCGTGGATCGCGGCGGCCAGACGCGCCGGATCGCGGTGGTCGCCGGGCGCGGCGATCGCGAGCTTCGCGCCGATCGCGAGCGGCCACACGAATTCCCACACCGACACGTCGAAGCCGAACGGCGTCTTGTGCAGCACGACGTCGTCGCGCGTCAGCCGGTACGCATGCTGCATCCACGCGATCCGGTTCGCGAGCGCGCCGTGCGTGTTGCCTGCGCCCTTCGGCTTGCCGGTCGAGCCGGACGTGTAGATCAGGTACGCGAGCTGCGCGTCGTCGATCGCCGCGGTTTCATCGGCGACATCGTCCGCTTCGTCGGCCAGCAGATCCGCGACCGTCAGCAACTGCGTGTCGGCGCCCTCGCCCAGCGCGGCCTCGACCTGCTCGCGCAGATGCGCCTGCGTGATCGCGACGGCCGGCCGCGCGTCGCGCAGCAGGTATGCGATGCGCTCGGCCGGATAGTCGGGATCGACCGGCAGGTACGCGGCGCCGGCCTTCAGCACGCCGACGAGCGCCATCACCATGTCGAACGAGCGCTCGACGCACAGCGCGACCGGTGTGTCGGGCCGCACGCCGCGCCGGCGCAGCGCGGCCGCGATGCGCGACGTGGCGGCGTCGAGTTCGCGATAGGTCGCGCGCTGCACGCGGCCGTGAGTGTCCGCGTACTCGAGTGCGATCGCGTCGGGCGTCGCGCGTGCCGCATCGACGAATTGCAGGTGCAGCGGCTGCCGTTGCCCGGGCGGCCAGGTCCGCGCGGTGTCCTGCGCACGTACCAGCGCGTCGCGGGTCGCCTCATCGGCGATCGACAGCGTGCCGAGCCGCGCGTCCGGCGTACGGGCCAGCGCATCGAGCGCGCAGGCAAACGCGCGATGCCAGGTCTCGACTTGACGCGCATCGACACGTGCGGTGTCGTACCCGTAGTCGATCGTCAGTTCGGCGCCGCTCTCGATTACGAGCGTCAGCGCGAAATCGGTCGCTTCGATGCTGCGCACGCCGCTCAACGCCAGCGCGCGCGGATCGGCGTCGCGCACCGACTCGTCGACCGGATAGTTCTCGAACACGACCAGCGTGTCGAACAGTGCGCCGCCCGACCCGCGCGCCCAGCGCTGGATGTCGGCGAGCGGCGTGTGCGCGTGTTCGGCGGCGGCCGCGTTCTCGCGCTGCAGCGTGTGCAGCCAGTCGGCCGCACGTTGCTGCGGCGCCGGCGCGGTGATGACCGGCAGCGTGTTGATGAAAAGACCGAGCACCGAATCGACGTCCGCGAGCGCATCGGGACGGCCCGCGACGGTCGCGCCGAACGCGACGGCCGGCTGGTGCGTCATCCGTTGCAGCGCGAGCGCCCACGCGCCCTGCACCAGCGTGTTGACGGTCAGCTTCAGCGCGCGGGCGGTCTGCGCGACGCGCGTCATCGTGTCGGCATCGAGCGTCGCGCGCCACGTGACCATCTCGGCTTCCGCGCGGTCGGCCGTGCGTTCCGCGATCAGCGTCGGTGCGTCGAGCCGTGCCAGGCGCCCGGTCCAGAAGCGCTCGTCGGCATCGCGGTCACGCGTGCCGAGCCATGCGATGAAATCGCGATAGCGCAATGCCGGACGGCTCGCGAACGGCGACACGGCGTCCGGGTCGCGATAGTCGCGCAGCACGTCGGCGAGCAGGCGCGCGGTGCTCCAGCCGTCGAGCAATACGTGGTGACGCGTCCAGACGACCCGCCACGCGTCGTCCGTCACGCGGATCAGCGTGAGCCGCATCAGCGGCGGCTCGCGCCAGTCGAAGCCGCGCGTGCGGTCGGCCGCGAGCCAGGCGTCGAAATCGGCGTCGAGCGTGTCGCCGCGCGTGCGCCAGTCGAGCTGTTCGACCGGCATGCGCGCGTGACGATGCACGCACTGCAGCGGCGCGGCTTCGTCCGGCATCACGCTCGTGCGCAGGATGTCGTGACGCGCGATGGACGCGTCGAACGCGGCCGCGAGCCGATCGGCGTCGAGCGCCGTCGCGGTCGCGACGAGCTGGTTCACGTAGCTCGCGTGGCCGGGCGCGAACAGCGCATGGAACAGGATGCCCTGCTGCATCGGCGACAGCGGATACACGTCGTCGATCGTGCGCCAGTCGAGCGGCGCGCGTTCGATCGCGCCCTGCGTGAGGCCGGCGGCCTGCGCGAGCGGGAAATCGCCCGGCGTCGCGCCGGCGCCGCGATGCGCGACGCGTGACGCGCAGGCGTCGACGAGTTCGCGCAGCGCGGCCGCGAAGCGTTCGGCGAATGCGTCGATCGTCGCGCGTTCGAATTGCGGCGCACCGTAGACCCAATGGACCTTCAGCGTGCGCGCGCCGTCGCCGTCCGTGTCGAGGTACGCATGGATCGCGAGCGTGTTGCCGAGCGGCCCTCGGGGATCGCGCTCGATGCCCGTGCCGCCGAAGCGCGGCACGAGCGTCGCATCGCGCGGCGCGTCGAACTGGCCGAGATAGTTGAACGTGACGCGCGGGCGCGGCACGGCGGCCAGCGCCGCGCGCGTGGCTGCATCGCCATAGTGTGCGAGCACGCCGAAGCCGAGCCCCTTGTGCGGCACCGCGCGCAGCGTGTCCTTGACCGCGCACAGCGTGTCGCGGGCCGTCGCTGCGACCGGCAGCGTCACCGGGTAATGGCTCGTCAGCCAGCCGATCGTGCGGCTGGCGTCCGCATCGTCGAACAGCGCTTCGCGGCCGTGTCCTTCCAGTTCGACCCGGCACGATGCGGCGCCGCGTGCACCGGCCAGCGCCAGCGCGAGCGCCGCGCCGAGCAGCTCGATCGCCTGCGTGCGATAGGCCGCGTGCGCGTCGGTCAGCGCGGCGCGCGTCAATGCCGCGTCGATCGTCTGCACGACGACGGCCGCATCGGCGTTCGTCGCCACCGCGTCGGGGTGATCGGCCACGATGTCGTCGCCCTGAGCCATGCCGGCCCAGTAGGCGGCTTCGGCCGCGAACGGCGACGCCGGTTCCGTCGCCGCGCGGGCGAGCCGTGCGGCCCAGGCGTCCGCGCGCAGGCCCGGCTGCGACAGGCGAACCGGCGTGCGCTCGCATGCGGCGCGATAGGCGCTGTCCAGGTCGTCGAGCAGGATGCGCCACGACACGCCATCGACGATCGCGTGGTGAATCGCGAGATAAAGCCGGGTCGAACCGTCCGGCAGCCGTGCCGCGCACGCGCACGCGAGCGGCCCGTTGCCGAGGTCGAGACGGCGCTGCAGCGCGTCGAAGCGTGCCAGCGCGTCGGCTTCGTCGCGTGCGGCGACTTCCATGAACGGCAGCGCATCGTACGGTTTCGCCGCATCGCTCGCGTGCCACGTGCCGTCGGCGCCGCGTGCGAAGCGCTGGCGGAATGCATCGTGATGCGTGAGCACCGCGTCGAATGCGCGGGCGAATGCGTCTGCATCGAACGCGCCCCGCACATCGAACGACACCGACTGGTTCCAGTGGCCGCGGTGCGGCATATCGAGCGCGAAGAAGCGCTGCTGCGCGGGCGTCAGGATCGCGGCGGCAGCCGGCGAGGCCGTGGCAGCCGCAGTCGCGGTCGGAACCGCGCTCGCCGGCTGCGCGGCAACGGCCGTGTCGTCGGTTTTCGCCACGCGCGCGAGTTCGGCGACGGTCGGCCCGTCGAACAGTTGCTTCGGCGTGAAGCGCACGCCGCGCTTGCGCGCACGGGCGATCACCTGCAGCACGAGGATCGAATCGCCGCCGAGTTCGAAGAAGTTGTCGTCGCGTCCGACCTTCGGCGCCTTCAGCACGGCCTGCCAGACGTCGGCGAGCACCGTTTCGACCGCGCCCTGCGGCGCATCGCTGGATGCGACTACAACCGGCACGGCTGCGAGTTCGCGCAACGCCGCGCGATCGATCTTGCCGTTCGCGGTCACCGGCAGGCGCGCCAGTGCGACGAACTGCGCGGGCACCATGTAGTCGGGCAGCTTCGCGGCGAGCGCGGCGCGCACCGCGGCTTCGTCGAATGCCGCGCCGTCGCGCATCACGACGAAGGTCGCGAGCCGCAGGCGGCCATCGTGCTCGATCGCGAGCGTTTCGGCCTGCGCGATCGGGCCGGCCGCACGCACGGCCGCACTCACCTCGCCCGGCTCGACGCGGTAGCCGCGGATCTTCACCTGATCGTCGATCCGGCCGAGGAACGCGAGGCGTCCGTCCGTACGCAGCCGTACGCGATCGCCCGTGCGATACAGCCGTGCGCCGGGCGTGAACGGATCGGGCACGAAGCGCTCGGCGGTTTGCGCCGGCCGTCCGAGGTAGCCGCGCGCGACGCCCGGCCCGCCCAGATACAGCTCGCCCGTCGCGCCGGCCGGCACGCACGCGCCGAACGCGTCGAGCACCAGCGCGCGCGCATTCGGCAGCGGCAGCCCGAGCGGCACGCCGCTCGCGGGATCGCGCGCGTCGGCGGCAATCGACGCCGTGTCGCACGCGAGCGCGCCGACCGTCGCTTCGGTCGGCCCGTAATGGTTGATCACGCGGCACGCCGGCGCGAGCGCGGCCAGGCGCGCGACGAGCGCCCACGTGAGCGTTTCGCCGCCCGTCACGAGCGCGTGGCGCGGCAGCACGTCGGCCGGCACGCGCGCGTCGAGCAACGCCTGCAGATGGCTCGGCACGATCTTCAGCACGCCGACTTCACGGCGGCGCATTTCGTCGGCGAACAGGTCCGGATCGAATGCGCAAGCGGCCGGCAGCAGATGGAGCGTACGGCCCGCGCACAATGCGCCGAACAGCGTCGTGTGGCCGAGATCGGCCGCGACCGTCGACACCATTGCAAACGACGCATCGGGCGCGAACGCGAGTTCGTCGAGCATCCCCTGCACATAGTCGGCCAGCGCGCCATGCGATACGACGACGCCCTTCGGCGTGCCGGTCGAGCCGGACGTATAGATCAGGTATGCACCCTGCTCCGGGTGCGGCGCAACGCGCACGCCGGCCGCATGAGCGAGCGTCGCGTCCTGCGCGAGCGCGTCGACGTCGAGCGGCTGCGCGTCGATGCCGGCCGGCCACGCGGCCGGTTCCGCGACGAGCGCCCAGCGCGCGCCGCAGTCGGCGGCAGCCGCGGCGAGACGCGCGGCGGGTTGGGCGGGATCGAGCAGCACGGCGAGCGCGCCGGCTTTCAGCGCGCCGAGCAGGCCGACGACGAACCGTGTCGAGCGCTCGATGCAGACCACGACGGCCGCTTCGGCGGCCACGCCGCGTTGCGCCAGTGCCCGCGCGATGCGGTTCGATGCGTCGTCGAGTTCCGCGAACGTCAGCGAAGTCGATGCGTCCGACAGCGCGACGCGATGCGGATAGGCAGCCGCCTGCCGCGCGAATGCGGCGACGATGTCGGCATGCTCGATACGCAGCGCGCGACCGTCGCGCGGCTGGCGCGATGCAGCCGACGCATCGCACGGCAGCGCGGCCGTCGTATGCTGCGGAGCGTGCGCGGCCGCGCCGACGAGCGCCGCATAGCTGTCGAGCCACGCACGCGCGGTATCGGCATCGATGCAGTCGGTCGCATAGGCCGCGACCAGTTCGATCCCGTTCGCATCGTCGGTGAAATCCAGCGCGAAGTCGAAGCGCGCGGCGAGATCGGGCCCCGGCGTCGCGACCGCCGTGGCGCGCGGCAGCACGCTGTCGTGCCGTGCGTCGAACTGCTGCGCGAATTTCACGCGCAACCATTCGTCGCCGCGCTTGACGGGCGGCTTCACCGCATCGACGACGCGCTCGAACGGCACGTCCTGGTGCGCGACCGCATCGAGCGCCGCGGTGCGCGCCGCGTCGACGAGCGCGCGGAACGGCAGCGTCGGCGCCACGCGTACCCGCAGCGCGACCGTATTCAGGAACAGACCCAGCAATGCACGCGTTTCGGGGCGCTGGCGATGCGCGACCGGCACCGCGACGACGACGTCCGTTTCACCGGTCAGGCGCGACAGCCACGCGTCGAGCGCGGCCAGCAGCACCGTGAAGACGGTCGCCTGGGCGTCCCGTGCGAGTTGCCGCACGTCGGCCGCGACCGCATCGGGCAGGCGCACCGACACGCGGGCGCCCTGCAGCGTGCGCGTGGCGCCCGGCTGGCGGTCGACCGGCAACGCGAGGGGGCCCGGCACGTCGCGCAACGCGCCGCGCCAGTAGTCGAGCTGACGCTCGCCCTCGCCGCCGGCCAGCATGTCGCGCTGCCAGTCCGCGTAGTCGGCGTACTGGATCGGCAGATCGGGCAGCGACGGCTCGCGCCCTTCGGCATACGCGCAATACGCGGCCGACAGTTCGTCGAACGCGCAGCGCGAGCTCCAGCCGTCGGTGATCGCGTGATGCGCGGTCAGCAGCAGCCGGTGACGGTCGTCGGCGAGCACGACCAGCGTCGCGCGCAGCAGCGGGCCGCGTGCGAGGTCGAACGGCTCGGCCGCATCGCGCTCGGCCAGACGCGCGGCGTGCGCGTCGCGGGCGGCCGGCGGTTGATCGCGCAGGTCGACCGTGGCGATCGACACCGGCAGATGCGCATGAATCCGCTGCATCACGACGCCGTCGTCGTTGTCGACGAGCGTCGTGCGCCACGCTTCGTGACGGCCGATCACGTGATCGAGCGCGCGCTGCAGCGCGTCGCGGTCGAGCACGCCGTCGATCGTCCAGTGTGCGGCGATGTGATACGCGGCGCTTGCGTCGCGCGTTTGCGCGAGCACCCAGAAACGTTGCTGCGCGAGCGATGCCGCACGATCGACGTACGGCGCGGCCACGGCGGCCGGCGCACGGCGCGCGGTAATCGTGGCGAGCGGTTCGCCGGTCTCGCGTTCCGCACGGTCGACCGTGTCGGCCAGCTCGGCGAGCGCCGGATCGGCGAACAGCGTATCGAGCCGCAGATTCACACGAACGGCCGCACGAATCGCGGCCTGCAACTGCATCGTGGCGAGCGAATCGGCGCCCAGCGCGAAGAAACGATCGTCGCGCGACGGCATGACGTCGAGGCCCAGCAGCGTTTGCCAGAGACCGGCGATCTGCCGTTCGGTCGGCGTGCGCGGCGCATCGCCGGCGGCTTGCGTCGTATCGCGCGCGGCGGCAATCCGCTCGCGCAGCGCGGCACGGTCGAGCTTGCCGTTCAGCGTGTACGGCAGCGCATCGCAACGCACGAACCGGTGCGGCTGCCACGCAGCCGGCAACTGCGCGGCCACGTGCGCCTTCAACGCGGCATCGTCGGCCGCCGCGCGCAGCGCGACGCATGCGATCAGCCGCGTCGGCCCGTTGGCGGTATCGGCGATGACGGCCGCGTCCGCCACGGCCGGGTGCGAGCGCAGGCACGCGGCGATTTCCGCCGGCTCCACGCGTACGCCGCGCACCTGGACCTGATCGTCGAGGCGGCCCAGATAATCGTATGCGCCGTCGTCGCGCAAGCGTGCGAGGTCGCCGGTGCGATAAACGCGCGCGCCGGGCTCACCGTCCGCATCGGGAACGAAACGTTCGGCCGTGAGCGCCGGGCGGCCGTGATAACCGCGGGCGACGCACACACCGCCGAGCAGCAGCTCGCCCACGCCATCGGCTGCCGCGCCATCGATGCGTGCGACCCGCGGGCCGATCACGCTACCGATCGGCAACGACGCATACGCGTCGTCCGCGGCCAGCACCGGCGTCTCGCCCGGCTCGACCGGCCACAGCATCGGCGAGATCACGGCCTCGGTCGGCCCGTAACCGTTGATCAGGCGCACGGCCGGGAACGTGCGGCGCACGAATTCGAATGCCTGCTGCGGCAGCGCCTCGCCGCCGAACGCGAGCACGCGCAATGCCGGCGGCACGCCGTCGCGCGCGGCGACGGCCGCGAATTCACGCAGGTACGCAGGCGGAAACGCGGCGACGTTGACTGCTTCGCGCACCATCAGCGCATGCGCGTCGACCGGCGCGAACGGCTGCGGCGGCGCGACGACGATGCCGGCGCCGACCGCGAGCGGCGCGAGCCAGCATTCGTGCGCGGCGTCGAAGTTGACCGACGCGAAATGCAGCAGACGGTCGCCGGCCTCGATCGGCAGCGCGGCGGCAAGCGCGTCGCAGTGCGCGGCGAGCGGCCCGTGCTCGACGACCACCGCCTTCGGCGTGCCGGTCGAGCCCGACGTGTAGATCATGTAGGCGGCCGAACGCGGGTGCACGGCCACGGTGTCGTCATCGAACGCGTGATCCTGCGCGACGCCCGATGCGTCGGCGGTCGCGTCGAACGCGTGTTCGAACGGCGTGCCGAGCGCCGCGCGGCCGGCGGTGTCGACGATGCCGTGCCGCAGTTGCGCATCCTGCACGATCCAGTCGAGGCGCGCGGCCGGATGGCGCGGATCGAGCGGCACGAATACGCCGCCCGCCTTCAGCACGGCCAGCAGCGCGACGAACAGTTCGCCCGAACGCTCGACGCACACGCCGACCCGCACTTCGGCGCCGACACCGGCCGCGCGCAGTTGCCGCGCGAGCTGCGATGCACGTGCGTCGAGCGCACCGCGCGACAGGCGCAGGTCGTTCTGGAAAGGCACCGCGATGGCGGGTGCGTCGGGCGCGAGGCGCGCCAGTTCGCGGATTCGGTGATGCAGCGCAGTCGGGAAACTCGTCATGTGCGTGAAGTCCTTCGGTCCGGCCGCTTCGGCCAAGTCTCGGGGCCGCTTGGGGCGGCTTCACTGGTGTGACGAACGGCGCGGCCGATTTTTTACCGTTTTGCGTGCAAAGTGCGTGCGGCGGCTTTTTTTGACGATGGGGCTAAATATTTGCGCGGCCCGTTCGTCTATCAGGGAGGAAAGCCGGGAATGGGGCGCGCCCCCCGCCCGCCGCTTTCGCGTCAGATTTGCCGTTTCCGCTTGATTGCCTGCCTTCCCTTTACCGACGTTGCCGATGACAGCCGCCCACGAGCCTTCTTCCCCGCCGTCCCTCGACGCTTCCCCCGGCCGCCCCGCGGCGCGCCTGATCCTTGCGCTGCTGCGCGAAAGCCGTGTGTCGCTCACGCTGGCGCTCACCGCCTGCGTGCTGAACGGCGTCGCGAGCGTGCTGCTCGTCGCGACGCTGAACCGCGCGCTGTCGCAACCGGGCGCCGCCGATGCGTCGCTCGCGTGGCGCTTCGCGCTGTGCGCGGTGATCGCGCTCGTCACGCGGATCGTGTCGGGCACGCTGTTCGCCCGCCTGTCGCAGGACACGATGGCGCGGCTGCGCGTGCATCTGGCGCGGCGCGTCGGCGCGGCCGAATTGCGCGACATCGAGCGGATCGGCGCCGCGCCCGTGCAGTCGGTGCTGACCGACGACGCGACCAACGTGTCGATGCTGTTCTTCGCGCTGCCGAACCTGGTCATGCACGGCTCGATCGTGTTCGGCTGCCTCGGCTATCTGGCGTGGCTGTCGTGGCCCGTGTGCCTGCTGGCGCTGGCCGCGATCATCGCCGGCTCGCTCGGCTATCACACCGGCGACCGCCGCGCGATCGCGTCGCTCGAAGCCGCCGGCCACGCGCAGGACCGCCTGTTCGGCTATCTCGGCTCGCTGTTCTCCGGCGCGAAGGAGCTGAAGCTGCACGATGCGCGCGCCCGCCAGTTCGTCGACGGCCAGCTCGGCGCCGCGATCGGCGAAGTGCGCGACCACCGCCGCCGCGCGTTCAGCGCGTATGCGGTCGGGGTCGGCTGGATCATCTTCCTGTTCTACGTGTTCCTCGGCGTCGCGTCGTTCTGGCCGCAGCTCGGCGTGCATGCCGACCCGGCCGCGGCCGCCGGCTACGTCGTCGTGTTCCTGTTCATGCTGGTGCCGCTCGACGGCCTGCTGAACAACCTGCCGACCGTCAACGCGGCGCGCGTGTCGCTCACGCGGATCGAAGGCGTGATGGCCGAGTTCGGCGCGCTGCGCACGGTGCCGCCCGCGGCCGATGCGCCCGACGTGCCGCCGGCCGGCGCCGTCACGCTGCGCGGCGTCACGCACGCGTACTTCCACGAACGCGACGAACGGATGTTCAGCATCGGGCCGATCGACCTGACGATCAAGCCGGGCGAGCTCGTGTTCATCGTCGGCGGCAACGGCAGCGGCAAGACCACGCTCGCGAAGGTGCTGACGGGGCTCTACGAGCCCGAGCAAGGCACGATCGAGGTCGACGGCCGCACGATCGGCTGGCGCGAGCGCGCGGCCTACCGGCAGCGCTTCAGCGCGGTGTTCAACGATTTCCACCTGTTCGATGCGCTGCTCGGCATCGTCGATCCCGACGATCCGTCGCGTGCGCAGGCCGATGCGCGAGCGAACGCGCTCGTCGCGAAACTCGCGCTCGATCACAAGGTGAAGGTGGTCGACGGCGCGTTCTCGACGCGCGCGCTGTCGACCGGGCAGCGCAAGCGGCTCGCGCTCGTCGTCGCGTACCTGGAAGATCGTCCGTTCTACCTGTTCGACGAATGGGCGGCCGACCAGGACCCGTCGTTCAAGGCGGTGTTCTATGAACAATTGCTGCCGGAGCTGCGCGCGCGCGGCAAGGCCGTGATCGTGATCACGCACGACGACCGCTACTTCGATCTCGCCGACCGTCTGCTGAAGCTCGACAACGGGCGCATCGTCAGCGACACGCAACCGGCGCGCCTGCGTGCGCAGGATGGCGTCGATGCGCTGAGCGCGTAACACGACGACAGTCGATGAAAAAATCGCCGGCACGCTGCAGTGGCAGTGTGCCGGCGATGGTCGTTTCAGCGGGGAATTCAGCCGCTGACGTGTGGCGACCAGGAAAGGCGGACGCCATGCGTCGTCGGGCCGATCACAACGCCCTGCCCGTCAAACGTCGCATCGCCTGCGGCTCGACGCGCACCGCGCGCTCAACGCACGGCCGGCAGCTTCAGCATCGTATCGGTCATCACGTCGGCCAGCTTCAGCGCCGACATCGGCCCGCCGAACCCCCAGATGTTGCGTTCGATCAGCGCGATCCGATGGCCCTTCAACGCGGGCACGAAGCGCCACACCGGCGAATCGAGTTTGGACGACAACGGCACGTCCATCCCCGACGCGGTCACGAACAGCACGGCGAGGTCGCGCTGCCGCAGCAGATCGGCCGACGTCACGTACAGCGTGCCTTCCCGCGTCGGCTTCTTCGGCCACGGATCGAGCCCGAGCGCCCGCGCGAGGCCCGCCGACGTGCTGTTGCCCGTATACGCCCAGTAACGATCGGGCAAGCCGAGATCCTGCAGCAGCGCGACGCGCTCGCCGTGGCGGCCGGCGGCCGCGAGCCGCGCCGCGTTGCGCGCGATGCCGGCGTCGAGTTGCGCTTCGACTGCCTGCGCGCGCGCGTCGCGCCCCGTCACCGCACCGATCGTCCGGAAGATCTGCCGCATCCAGTCGAGCTGCGTGACCGGCACGCCGCCTTCCGACACGTTCGGGCTGAACTGGAACAGGATTGTCGGCGCGATCCGGTCGAGTGCGTCGAAGATCGGCGCATGCCGGAAGCCGACGCCGATGATGAGATCCGGCTTGACCGCCGCGATCGCCTCGAGTCCCGGCTCCTGCCGCGAGCCGATGTCGGTCACGTGCGCGAGCTGCTCGCTGCGGTAGCCGAGCCAGCCCGGGTAGAACGCCGTATCGGCCATCCCGGCCGGCACGAGGTCGAGCGCGATCACGCTTTCCGCGAACATGAAGTCGAGCGCGACCACGCGCTGCGGCCGCACGGGCATCTTCGCGCTGGCCTGCGACACGACGGGATTGCCGGCCAGCGACACGCCGCCGTGCGCACCGCCTGCGCCTCCGGCCGCGGAAACGGCAGCCGCCGCCGATGCGGGAAATGCACCGCAGCACACGGCGCCGAGTGCCGCCGCGAGCGCACCGAGCGCATGCCGGCGGCCGGCGTGCGTCACCGGATCGCGTCCTGCTCGGCCAGCGCCGCGTCGTCCATCGTCAGTAGCAGGGGGCAGCTTCCACACAGTTGCGTTTCTCCAGGAATTTCGTAGCGCAGGCAGCACACGCGGCGCGCGCGAAACGGCGTCGGCAGCAGCGGCGAGCGCGGCACGGCATCGCGCACGGGCATGCGCAGCGGATTCGATTCGCCACGCATGCAGGTCGAACCGAACAGCCAGTGCGCGTCGCCGACGGGATCGGCCGCGCACGGCCACGAACGACAGGTATCGAGCAGGTAGTCGAGCAGATTGCCCGCGTTGCTCCACAGCACGCGCGGCGTGACGCGGCCCATCGCCGCGAGCAGATCGATCACCGCGCCGAGATGCGCGATCAGCCCCGCATAGCGCGGCGCGGGATCGTCGCACGGCGCGCCGAGCGCATCCGCCGCGAAATACAGCGCGGCCGGCATCCCGTCGTCGAGCGCAACGAACGTGCGCTCGGGCGTCATGTCGAGCGGCCGGCCGAGCGTCAGCGCGGCGACGACACCGGCCGGTGCCGCGCGGCCGAAATAGTATTTGCTCCATTGCGACATCAGCGCGCGCGCATGCTGCGCCGGATCGCCGCCGTAATGGTCGACCATCGCGGCGAGCACGGCGTCGCGGTGCGCGGGCAACGCGCTGACGGGCACGACGACGCGGCCCGGCCCATGCGCGTCGTCGGGCATGCCGAGCCACACGACGTCGAGGTGTTCGGCGAACGGTGGCGGCGCGAACGCCGAAAAGCGCGTGGCGCGCGCGCCGTCGAGCGCCGGCGTCATCGTCCCGCGCGCCGGGCGCGGCGCCCCTCGAGAATCAGCAGCCCCAGCAGGTACGGCGCGCCGATCAGCGCGGTCAGCACGCCGGCCGGCACTTCGCGCGGCGCGACGACGGTGCGCGCCGCGAGATCCGCCAACCCGAGGATCAGCGCGCCGCACGCCGCCGCGAGCCACAGCCGCGTGCGATGCCGGCGCGCGCCGAGCATCGTCGCGACGTGCGGCGCCATCAGCCCGATGAAGCCGACCGGCCCGACCGCCGCGACGGCCGCGCACGCGGCGAGCGTCGCGATCGTCAGCGCGAGCGGTCGCAGCGCGGCCACCGGCAGGCCGAGCGCGGCCGCCTGGTCGTCACCGAGCGCGAGCATGTCGAGCGGTTTCGCGAGCCACGCGAACACTGGCACCGCGAGCACGCACCACGGCAGCAGCATCGACACCTCGCCCCAGCTGCGGCCGTACGTGCCGCCGACGAGCCACACGACGAAGCGCGCGGGCTGCACGCTTTCCTGCGTGATCAGCCATTGCGCGAGCGTGGTCCACAACGCGCCGATCACGATGCCGGTCAGCGCGACCGCGAGCGGCGCGTAGCGATGCCGGTGATTCAGCGCGAGCGTGATCGCGAGCGACAGCCCGCCGCCGATCAGCGCGGCGGCGGCCAGCGTCACGTGGCCCATCAGCGGCCACGTCGACAACGCGAACAGCGTGACGAGCCCCGCGCCCTGCGTGACGCCGAGCACTTCGGGGCCCGCGAGCGGATTGCGCACGACGCTCTGCATCGCGACGCCGCTGACCGCCAGCAACGCGCCGGCGAGCAGCGCGCACAGCAGGCGCGGCATGCGCAGGTCGATCAGCATGCGCGCGAGCGCATCGTGACCGGACAGTGCGGCGAACCAGCGCGCGGGCGACAGCCACTCGGGGCCGGCCGACACGCCGACCCACACCACCAGCACGCCCGCCACGACGAACAACGCGGTACGCAGCGGCCAGCCGAGCCGTTCGAGCCAGCCGACGAGCCGCGTCGCGCCGCCGCCCGCCGCGCGTTCGGCATCCGCATGCAGCACGCCCGACCACGCGGCGCCGCGCCGGATCATCGCGAGCATCAGCGGCGTGCCGACCAGCGCGATCGCGACGCCGGTCGACAGCGTCGCGTCGAGGCCCGACGCGAGCACCGCGCTGTCGGTGACCAGCACCAGCGCGCCGCCGGCGAGCGCCGACAACGGCACCAGCACGCCGAGCCGCGCCGCGCGCGCGCCGCGCACCTGGCGCAGCAGGTTCGGCGCGACGAGGCCGACGTACGACAGCGGGCCCGCGATGCTGACGGCCACGCTCGTGAACGCGACCGCGACGATCGTCGCGGCGAGCCGCGTCGCATCGACGCGCACGCCGGCCGCGGCCGCCGCATCGTCGCCGAGCGCGAGCGGATTCAGCGGCCGGATCACGAACGGCAGCGCGGCGAGCGGCACGACGAGCCAGCGCGCGGCGAGCGCGAGGCCCGTCGCGCCCGGCTGGTACAGGCTGCCGTTGGTCCACAGCGCGGCGCCCGCGATGTTCTGTTCGAAGAACGCGAGCACGAGCGTCGACAGCGCGGCGAACAGCAGCATGCACACACTGCCGGCAAGCACGAGCCGCAACGGCGTCGCGCGCCAGCCACCCGCCGCGACGATCGCGCACGCAGCCGCCGCGAGCCCGCACACGAACAGCAGCGGCACCGACGCGACGCCGGCCAGCGCCGGCACCAGCATCGCCGCGAGCAGGCCGAGCTGGGCGCCGCCCGTCACGCCGAGCAGGTCGGGCGATGCGAGCGGATTGCGCGTGAGCGACTGGAACAGCGCGCCGGCGATGCCGAGGCAGCCGCCCGCGACGAGCGCGGCCGCGACGCGCGGCAGATTGAGGTCGAACAGGAACACGTGCGCGAGCGACGCGGCATCGCTGCCGGGCGCCGCGCCCCACCACACGCGCAGATCGGGAGCAATCCGCAGCGCCGCGAGCAGCGCGATCGACGCGACGAGGCCGCACGCAATCGCGCCGGCCCGCCCCGTCGTCGTCCCCTTGCCGGTCGCCGCGAGGCGCTTGCGCATCGCGAACGTCGTCATACCGCGAGATCCCGGTCGAAGACGGCGGACGCCTGCGGCGCGCCGTCGGTCGACGGTCCGTAGGCCGGTACGCACATCGGCGCGCCCGTCTGCGGATGCGCGAGCTTCAGCATCTCGACGCCGAACGCCGCGCGCAACCGCGCCGGGTCGAGCATCGCGTCGGGCGTGCCCTGCGCGACGAGACGGCCCGCGCGCATCAGCACGATCTCGTCGCTGTACGCGGCCGCCTGGTTCAGGTCGTGCAGCACCCACACGATCGTCAGTCCGCGTGCGCGGTTCAGCGCACGCAGCGCATCGAGGATGTCGAGCTGGTGATGAATGTCGAGATAGGTCGTCGGCTCGTCGAGCAGCACGATCGGCGCCTGCTGCGCGAGCGCCATCGCGATCCACGCGCGCTGGCGTTCGCCGCCCGACAGCGCGCCGACGTCGCGCTCCGCATCGTCCGCGAGGCCGCTCGTGTCGAGCGCTTCGTCGATCGCCGCCTGATCGGCCCGCGACAGGCCGCGCAGGAAGCCGCCGTACGCATAGCGCCCGTACGCGACGAGCTCACGCACCGTGAGGCCCGACGGAATCTGGTTGAACTGCGCGAGCATCGTCAGCTCGCGCGCGAGCGCGCGACGGCGAAACGACGCGAGCGGTCGGCCGTTCACTTCGACATGGCCGGCACGCGCGGGTTGCAGGCCCGCCAGCGTGCGCAGCAGCGTGCTCTTGCCGCAGCCGTTCGGTCCGCACAGCGCGGTCACGCGGCCGGCCGCGATCGACAGGTCCAGCCCGTCGATCACGACATGGTCGCGATATCCCACCGACAGCCCGCGCGCGGCAAGCGCGGTGGTACTACGCGTCATCAATCCTCCGTTCGGTCGCGCGGGACCGTGTAACTCTGCGCCATCGCGACGACGACCTTGCGCGGCCCCTCGAACGGGTCGCGGGCATGCGCGGTCAGCATGTTGTCGAGCATCAGCACGTCGCCGGTGCGCCACGGGAACACGATGCGCTGCTGGTCGAGCACGCCGCGGATCTGCGCGAGCGCGTCGGCTTCCAGCGGTTCGCCGTCGCCGTAGTACACGTTGCGCGGCACGTTCTCGAGCCCGACCGCGTCGACGAGCGCTTCCTGCATGTCGTCGTCGAGCGCCGACAGGTGAAACAGGTTCGCCTGGTTGAACCATACGCGGTCGCCGGTGCGCGGATGACGCGCGACGGCCTGGCAGCGTTCGCGCGTGCGCAGCAGCAGTTCGCCGTCATCGTCGGTGCGCCACGCGCATTCGATGCCGCGCGCCGCGCACATCCGCTCGACCTCGGCCGGCTCGTCGGTGCCGAACGACTGCTGCCACGGCAAGTCGAGCCCCTGCCCGAAATTGCGCACGTACAGCAGCTCGCGCTTCTCGAAGCGCGCGACGAGCGCCGGATCGAGCGCGCGGTACACGGCACGGCTGTCCGCGATCGGCGTCGCCCCGCCCTTCGGCGCGGCAAGCGCGCAGTGGAACCAGATCCGCAGCGGCCATTCGCGCGTGTACGACTGCTCGTTGTGCAGCGGAATCGCGCGGTGCGGCGGGTATTCGGTCGACGTGTAGACCGCGCCTTCGACCTGGCTGCGCGGCGTCGACGCGTATTCATAGCCGATCAGCGGATCGCCGAACGAGGCCGCGAATTGCTGGAACGCATCGATCGACGGCACGTGAAAGCCCGTGAACAGCACACCGCCCGCCCGTTCGAGCGTGTCGGCCGCGATCTCGCGCGCCAGCGGCGCGACGTCGTCGATCGACATCCCGTCGTTGCCGCGCGGCGACACGACGGTGGGCAGCCCCGGCTCGATACGCAGGTCGTCGAGCGTCGGCAACGAAAGCAGGGTCATGCAACGTCCTCTTCAGGTGGCGCGCCGCACACGCGGCGCAGCAGATCACGACGCGCGCGTCGCGCGCTCGCCGTCCATCGCGCGGCGCAGGCTCGCGGGGCGCATGTCGGTCCAGACCGTCTCGATGTGCGCGAGACAGTCGGCCTTCGGGCCGCTCACGCCGACTTCGCGCCAGCCGGCCGGCACCGGCCGGAACGTCGGCCAGATCGAATACTGTTCTTCGTCGTTGATGACGACCGTATAGACGAGATCGTCGGTGTCGGCGGAAGGCGTCGGGGCTTGCGTCATGATCGGAAATCGCTGGGCGGTTGAAGGAGGCGAAGCGGCGGATTCGGCCGCTCCTGTCTGATAGACGGTTGGCCGGCGCGTTTTTTTACCGCCGCCGCGCACGGCCGCCCAGGAAGACCGGACAGGCGACGCCGCGATGACACGCGTCGAGGCATTCCGCGCAGTGGCGCTCCGCGTCGCGCACCATGAAATGCACGAGCGTCTGCGACACGTTCAGCGCGCGCGCCGCAGTCTGCAGCGTTTCCTCGCGCAGCCGCACCATCTCGAACGCCGCGCGGCTGCGCGCCGGCAGGTCGTCGAGGGCGGCCCACACGCGCCGCAGCGTGTCGCGCGTCATCAGCGCGGCTTCCGGCGTCGGCTCGGGCGACGGCACGTCGAAGCCGTCGTCCTCTTCCGTGTGATAGACGTTTTCGAGGTTTTGCCGACGGCACGCGTCGATCGACGCGTTGCGCACCATCCGCGTCACATAGGCGACCGGCTGGCGCACCGCGTCCTGGTTCGGGAATTCGACGAGCTTCACGAACACGTCGTGCACGACGTCTTCCGCGCGGCTCGCGCAGCCGACGAAGCCGCGCGCGACGTTGACGAGCATCGCGCGATGCGAGATCAGCACGTCGAGCAGCGCGCCCTGCGCGCGGGGCTCGGACGCCCGGCGCGCACGCGGCGCGGCGCGCGGCGGCAGGTCCGGATAACTGCCGAGGAACGGGTTTGCCGCTGCCGCCGCCGGTCGGTCGAGCACTTCCGCCATGGCCATCGATCTGCTCCGTCAAATTCCGAGATAGCGCAATTTAACGTAAACGCAAATCATTCTCAATCCGATTACAGGATGACCCTTTCGGTTGTCAGGATTTGTCTGAACAATGATCCGGATCGTTGCCGGAGCGGACATGGGTGCGTCTGCGCTGCGCGGACGGTTCGCACGCCGCCGACGCATGCTTTCATGTTCCTGACGAACCGCCTGCCCGTGTCATCGGCGGTAGCAACTTCTTACCACGTGAAATTTTGGGGGCTCGTACGATCGACCTGCCGTTTCCAAGGGAGAACGACATGAAAGCCATCGTGTTATCCGCAGTCATGGTGGGCGCGCTGTCGAGCGTGATGCTCGCCGGGTGCGTCGCCTACCCCGGCCCTGCCGAAGTCACGATCGGCTGGCATGGCGATCGTTACTGGGACGGAAATCGCTACTGGGAGCGCCGCGACTGGGAAGCCCGGCATGCCGGCCCGCGTGACGACCGCGACCGCCGCGACGATCAGCGGCCGCAGTGGTGATGCCGCGACGCGCCCTTGATCCATCATTCGACGACAGGACCTCGACATGAAGACGCTACTGAAAACCCTTACCGCCGCCGCCATGGCCGCTGCCATACTCGCGCCGGCCATCGCCGAAGCGCATCCGCACCGCGTGTGTCACTTCGAGCATCACCATCACAAGGTGTGCCGCTGGGTGCGTTGAGCGTCGCGCCGCCGATGCGAACAAGCGCCGCTTGCCGGCGCTTTTTTCGTTGCGAACGCCAGGCGGCGTCCGCCGCTAATCCTGCCATCGCTCCGGCGCGAGCCAGATCGGGAACGACAGGATCACCGCGAGCCCGTGCCCGTCGATACCGGCCGTCACGTCGACGGCTCCGCCATGAGACTCGGCGATCCGCGCGACCAGCGACAGGCCGATGCCGCTTCCCGGCTGCGCGGTGCCCGGCACCCGGTAAAAGCGTTCGAAAATCCGCTCGCGCTGGTCGACCGGCACGCCCGGCCCGTCGTCCGCGATCCGCAGCCTGACCCGCCCCGCCTCCACGGCGCCATCGCACGTGATCTCGACCCGTCCGCCTTCACGGCCGTAACGCAGCGCGTTGTCGATCAGGTTGCGCACCGCGATCGCGATTTCGTCGAGATCGCCCCACACGCATACCGGCTCGATCGCCACCCGCACCGTCTGCCGGCGCGCATGCGCGGCCGCATCGAAGTCGCTCGCGATCAGCGCAACGAGCCGCGCCAGGTCGACCGGCCCGTGCTGCTCCGCACGCGAGCCGGCATCCAGCCGCGCCAGTTCGAGCAATTGCGCCGACAGCCGCGCGCTGCGCTCCACGCCCGTTGCCAGCCGGCGCAGCGCGGCGTCCTTGTCCGCCGGACTGTCCGCCCGCAACGCCACTTCCGCCTGCGCCGACAATGCCGCCAGCGGAATGCGCAACTCGTGCGCCGCATCGCCGATGAAACGGCGCTCGGTATCGACGGCCTGACTCAGCCGCGCGAGCAGCCGATTGAACGATTCGACGAGCGGTCGAAGCTCGCGCGGCAGCGTCAGCAGCGGCAACGGCGAGAAATCGAATGCGGCCTTGTGCTGGATCGCCCGCTGAACGTCGCGCACCGGCCCGAACGACCAGCGGATCCCCCACCAGATCGCCACGCCCAGCATCGCGAGCATCACCGCCGTATTGAACAGGCCGAGCTGCACCGCATTGCTGGCCTTCTCCTGCCAGGTCGTGGCCGGCCCGCCGGTCTGCACGTGAATCCGGCCGGTCGAACCCGACAGCGAATAGACCCGCCAGATCTCGTCGTGCGCGATCCCGCGCCCGGCGCTCACGCCGTAGCCGTCGCGCATGTCCGGCTTGAGCGCCGGCCCCGGCGCATCGGCGCTGTGCATGACGTTGCGGCCGTCGACCCAGATCTGGAACGCGACGTCGTATTTGCCGTATGCGGCTTTCGGCGCCACCGCCTGCGCGCGCACTTCCGGCAGGCGATCGATCGTATCGGGCAACGACAACAGCAGCAGTTGCGCGGCGCCCTCGAGCAAGCCGTCGCGCCAGCCGCGCTGTTCGCGCCACAGGGCGATGCCGAGAAACGCGCCCCAGCCGGCCCAGAACACGACGACCGTCGCCATCACGGTCGCGAGCAGGCGGATACGCAGCGACCTCATGCTGTGCCCTCCCCGATGCGATAGCCGAAGCCGTGCACCGTCACGATCAGTTCGTCGCCGAGCTTGCGCCGCAGTTGATGGATGTACACCGCGATCGTGTTGCTTTCGATTGCGCCGTCGTTGCCGTACACGCGCTCTTCGAGCTGCGCGCGCGTGACGACTCGCCCTTGCCGCTCCATCAGCGCGAGCAGCGTCCGGTATTCGTGGATGCTCAGCGCGACCGGTTCGCCAGCGCGCGTGACTTCCCGGCGCGCCGGATCGACGTGGACATCGCGGCAAACGAGCCGCTCCGACACGCGGCCCTGGCTGCGGCGCGTCAGCGCGCGAAGCCGCGCATAAAGCTCGTCCAGCTGGAACGGCTTCACGAGATAGTCGTCGGCGCCGGCGTCGAGGCCGCGGATACGGTCGCTCAACTGATCGCGCGCGGTCACGATCAGCACCGGCGTCGCATCGTAGTTCGCGCGCATCGCGGCCAGCAGCGTGAAACCGGATGCGCCCGGCAGTTGCAGGTCCAGCAGCACCGCGTCGTAGTCGTGCCCGACGAGCGCGAGCCGTGCCGCCGGCACGTCGGCCGACCAGTCCGCGCGCCAGCCGTTCTGCGCGAGGCCGGCCCGCACGGCGTCGGCCAGCATCACATCGTCTTCCACCAGCAGGATATGCATCGGTATCGCTCCTCGAATGGCGAGGTCGCCAGCGTGACGGACCGCGATTAAAAACTTCTTAAAGCCGAAGGGCCACGATGCGTGTCGATCGCCGCATTGCCGGCGCCCTGCATCCGGCGCTTTCCCGAGAGGCCCGCCATGACCGTGTTCTGTTGTTCGATTCCGTTGCTGCGATGCAAGACGGCGCGGCGCACCCCCTTCGCGCCGGGCCGGTACGGGCCATTCTGGCATGGAAGACCGCACGCGTCGTGCACGTTCCGCGCGTCGTGCACGCGTCGCACGGGAGCGGTGCGATGAACCAGTTCGCCACGCTCGTCCCGTTCGGCCTCGCGCTGAGCCTGGCCAGCGCCAACAGCATCGTCTGCCTCGCCGGGCTGTCGCTGATCGAACGGCTGATTCCCGTGCTGCCGTCGCACGTGCTGCTCGCGATGATCGGCGTCGCCGGTGCGCAAGGTGCGTGGACCTTGCCGGAAGCGATCGTCGTCACGGTGCTCGGCAGTTTCGCCGGCTGCCTCTTTCATTACGCGCTCGGCAATCTGTGGCCGGAAGACGGCGTGCTGACCCTGCTGCGCCGCCTCGCGCCGCTGGGCAGGATGCAGCCCGCGCGAATCGACGCGCTGATCGAAGGTATCCGCGCGCGGCCCACGCGGCTCGCCCTGTGGTCGCAACTGGTGCCGTTCGTCCGGCTCGTCGCGCCGGCGCTCGCCGGATTGCTGGAAACGAGCTTCACGCGTTTCGCATCCGGCGCCGCGGCCGGCATCGCGCTATGGAACACGCTGTTCATCACGGCCGGCTATCTCGCCGCGCAAGCGGCCGCCTAGCCGCGCCCGTCATTGACCGATCGATCCACCAGGAGCCTGCCGTGCGAATCCCCGAATGGATGCTGTTTCTGCGTACGTGGTTGCGCCATCCGCGCCGGGTCGGCGCCCTCGCGCCATCCGGCCCGGCGCTCGCCGCGCTGATCACCGCGCATGTCCCGCGCGACGGCGCGTCCGTGATCGAACTCGGAGCGGGCACCGGCGTGTTCACGCGCGCGCTGCTCGCGCGCGGCGTCGCGAGCGACCGGCTGGTGCTCGTGGAAGCCGACCCTGCGTTCGCGAACGCGCTGCGGCATCAGTTTCCCGCGTTGCGGGTGATGCAGATGGACGCGGCCCAGCTCGGGATGACCGGCGACTTCTTCGGCGGGGAGCGCGCGCATGCGATCGTGAGCGGGTTGCCGCTCGTCGCGATGCCGGTCGAACGGGCCGTCGCGATCGTGCACGGCGCGTTCGTGCGCCACCTGGCTGCCGGTGGCGCGTTCTATCAGTTCACCTATGTGCCGCGCTGCCCGATTCCGGCGCGCTATCTGGAGGCGATGCGCATGCGCGCCGTCCGGATCGGCGTCGCGTGGATGAATTTTCCGCCGGCCTTCGTGTACCGGTTCGAACGGCTCGACGACGTGGCCGGCAGGCACCGGGCTCGTGCGCTGCCGTCGCTGGAGAGGGTTGTCGATGCAACGGCTTTGCGTGGTCGGGACGCAACCCGGCGCCCCGGCGCTGTGGTGCTGTCCCCGAGCGAGGGCCCGCGCGTTGGTTCGGGCCGTGCCGATTCGCATCGGCAGATAAACAGCCGAGCCGTCGAACTGTGAGCGCGGCCACCATGGCCGCCGCACTGCCCGCGCCGGCCATCGGGGAAGCGCAACCGCACTGCGTGTGCCGCAGCGAGCATCACGGGCACAAGGTGTGCCGCGGCGATGCGGTAAACAAAACGAGGCGCCGTAAAACGGCGCCTCGTTTCATCGCTTCACCTGCATGCGACCCTGCTCGCTAGCGCGCGGCCGGCAACAGCAGCCGGCACGACGCGAGCCGCGCCGGGATGACGGGCAGGCGGCAGGCGCTTCGCTGCATCGCTGCCTTCGGCTGCGCGGCCAGCATGCGCGACACCGCCATCGCCTTCGGCTGCGTCGCCCGCGCCCGCAACGCGTCGGCCCCCGGGCTCGCCGGCCGCAGCGCGCGCAGTGTCGCCGCATCGATGTGCACTTGCCAGAACTGCGGCCGGTAGTCGGGATCGCCGTCGCGATAACCCTGCCCCGTGATGGTCTGCCCGTCGGGGCTCACGCCGATCACGTTGACCAGGTTCAGCGTGCCGACCGACAGGCCGGCCGCTTCGAGCAACGCAACGAGGCTGCGCATGCCGCTTTGCGGCGTCCACACGAAGACGCGCGCGACACCGGTCTGCCGGTTGCCCGATTCGCCGATGACAACCCGCCCGTCCGTGCTGATCGACGACGCATGGCTATTGTCGTCGCCGTCGAGAAAACCGAGTCGCTGGATGTCGTCGCCGCCATTCGTCCACAGCACGGCCTCCGAGTCGACCCGTTGCCCATCCGGCGTGACCACCAGGGTGCCGAGCGCGCCGGCGATCGTCCGTTCGTCCTCGGTCACGCCACCGGCCAGATCCATTCTGGCCACGCCCGCGTTGATCGTCGGCAACAGTCGTTCGCCGGTTCGTTCCGACCAAAGAAGCGCACGCGAGCCATACACGCCGTCGACATTGCCGGCGAACCCGACTGCCGCATTCCCGGACGAGGTCATCGCGAGCAGGTGCACGAGATAGTCGCCGCCCGGCGGCAACTCGCGAAAACCCCTCGGCTGGTCCCACATGAACCGTGCATTCCGGCCGCCGGTCGTCGTCAGGCCGCCCGCCATCCTCGTGCCGGCGAGGTTCGCAACGTCAACCGATGCATCCCGGCCCGCCGTATCCGGAACGAGTTTCTGCGTGCGACCGTCGCCGGGCCATCGCACCGCCCATCGATCGAGGTTGCTGCTGTCCGTCTCGCGCGCACTGATCGACCCGCCGATCACCTGCCCATCGGCCGACACCGTCCGTGCCTGCGAGTCATAGGCATTCGCCGGCGCGGCCAGCCGCTGCCAGCCCGTCGCGGCCGACCACGAGAAGGCCATCGAGCCACCGGGCTGCGCTTCGCTCCAGTAGGAACCGATGATCGTCTTGCCGTCAGCGCTGACGGCATTGCCGTCGTACCGCACGTCGCGCGGCCCGCCCAAGTCGCCGATCACGGTCAGCGAATAACCGCCGGCCGATACCGTCTGCGCGTGAACCGCGCTCATCGCCGACACGGCCAGCACGGCCGCGACGACACTGCGTCTCGGATGCATCCCCTTCTCCTCCGTCCGTACATCAATGAAAATCCGGTACAGGCAGCATGTTGCGCGGTGCACGCCGCTCATGCCGCACCACGCTCAATACAGGAAAATCCGGATCGTTGCGGCCGCGTCGAACGGCCCGATCTTCGGTGGTCCGAACGACTTGAGCACCGCATCGAGCATCACGGTCTGATTCGCAACGTTGGCCGCGAACTGCGTGAGCGTGAACTGCTTGTTGAAGTCGATCGGCTTGCCCTGGCTGTCCTCGAGGCCGATTCCGAAGTTGCTGTCCTTCGCCGGCACCAGCAAACCGTTCTGCACGGCGCCCTTGGTCGCCTCGAAATAGCCGTCGACGCGAATCGGAATGCTGCATTTCTTCGACAGCGACAACGAGAACCGCCGACGCGGCACGGCAGGCAAGAAGCCGTTGCCGGTGGTCTGCACCTGACCGAAATTGACGATGCCGGGCTCGGGCGTCACCAGCACGTCGACGAGGCAGGGTGTCGGCTTCAGACGTGACAACCCGCTCAACCGGTACTGGAAACTCGATCGAGCCGCGTTGAGGCCGCCCTTGCCGTCGAACTGGAAGACCGCATAGATATCGTTCGGCGGCTGCATCCATTGGCCCTTCTTGCGCACCACCACCTGATAGGTGATGCTGAGCGGCACCTTCGGGCACAGCCCCCGGTCGAAGTTCCACTGCGAACACGTGCCGACGGTGGTGGTGGTTTCCACGCGCGCGCCCGGTCCGCTGCCCAGGCCGAAATAGTCGCGGCCACCATAGCGAATGCCGATCTCGAGCCCCCAGGCGGCGGGATCCTGCGATCTCGGGTTCGCGTAGAAGTAAACCTGTTCGGCAAAGTTCAGTGCGGCCCCGCCGTAGTCCTTGTAGCAGTACCCCGTCGTCGTGCGTGGCGGCGATACCCAGATCACGTATCCGTCCGGCGCATCCGTCGGATACGATGCGACGCCGCCGATCGGCTCGGTGAGCGAATCGGCGCCGCCGTCGGCCAGGCAGCGCAGCGCCCACGCCGGCTGCGCGACCGCGATCAGCATCGCGAGCACGGCCCAGCGCAGCCACGTCGCGAACGGCGACACGCGTTGTTTCGCGCCCCCGCTCATTTCTTCACGCTCTTGCACGCACCAGCCTCGCACGCATACTCGACCGCCACCTGGCCGCCGTAGTCGTCGATGTGCGTGACGAACAGCGTCGACGGCGTCGCGGCCTTGAACGGCACCTCGGCCGTGCTCATCGGGCTCACCATCGTCGGCTCGATCGGCACCGGCGTCTTCTGCGTGCCCGCGCTCACGTCGACCACCGTCACGTGGTAAGGCGTCGGGTTGTCGAACACCAGCTTGTGCGCGGCCGCATCGACCCGCAGCGTCATCGGCAGCGTCCAGTCCTCGTCGCGCGCGGGCTGCGCGGCCTTCGGCCGGTAGAACAGCTTCATCTGCGTATGCAGCGCGATCTGCAGCGTGTTCGGCGTGTCGGTCTTCGGCGGCACTTCGCGGATGTTCAGGTAGAACACCGTCTCGCGATCGGCCGGCAGTTGCGCACCGGGCAGCTTCGCGATCCGCAGCACGTTGCGCTCGTTCGCCTCGACCCGCTGCAGCGGCGGCACGACCATCAGCGGCGACGTGATCTTGTTGCCCTTCGCATCTTCGAGCCACGACTGCACGAGATACGGATACGTCGTGCTCTTGTTGGTGATCGTGACGATCGCGGCCTGCTCGCCTTCGTTGAAGATCACACGCGTGCGATCGGGCACGATCGCCGCCTGGGCGGCACCTGCCAGCATCGCGCCGACGGTCGCGAACACGCCCAGCGCGCGCCGCGGGAAAGAACGGGAAAAGGAATGCTTCATCGTGGATCCGTGAAATCATCGTTCGGCCCGCGCGGCCGCTGCATGCGACTCGCCGGGCGGCTGGCACGTCACCGGAATCGGCGTGCCTTCGAGTTGGAGCTGGTTCGGCAGTGCGGCGATCGTGCAGAGCGTGCGTTCGCCCGCCCGCACCGCCAGCGTGGATTTCGGCTGAACCTGGGTCAGGAACGCCGCGCCGGCTTCGCCGACGATGCCGAGTTCCTTGCCGTTCGCCGCGTCCTGCACCGACGCCCCGAACGGCAGCGGCTTGCCGGCCGCGTCGGTCAGCGTCAGGTACAGGTTGCTGCCGCGCGCGGCAGAGAACTTCACGAAGCCGATCGCGCCGTCGGTCAGCACCATGCGCTGGATCGGGTTCGTCACCTGCACTTCGAGCGGCAGCTTCTCGACGTTGACGGTCGCGTCGTACACGTTGTACGGCGAGATGCCGTCGAGCACCGCGTAGCCGCGCGAATCGGTATGCGTGAGCGTGCCGGACAGCGGCACGTCGGGCACGCCGTCGGTCGACACCAGCAGCCGCGTGTCGCCCGCATTGCCGTTGGCGTGCGCGGACACGCCGTACTGCGTCGCGACGAACGAGCCGTCGACTTCGAGCGACGCGGCCGCATACGCATTGGCGAGCGTCGATGCCTGCGCGGTCAGCTGATACGCCGACGAGCGCTGGCGGTAGCTCGCGTTCGCCGACGCGCGTCCGTCGGTCGCGCCCGCGTTGATCTGGTAGGTGCGGCCATTCGGATCGTCGTAGATGTAGCCCGCGTTCACGCTCGTGCTGCCGCTGCCCGTCGTCAGGTTCGACGTGACGGTGTGACGCCCGCCGATCGGCAACGTCGCGGTGACCGAGACCTGGTTGCCGCTTGCGCCCGCGCTCTGCGTGCGGAAAGCCGACACGCTGACGTTCAGGTTGCGCAGCGTGCCGATCGAGAACGCGCGCGTCAGCGTGAGGCCGACGCGCTGCTCGTTCGCACGTTCCCAGTAGGTCGTCTGGTCGTAGGAAAAATAGGTCGACGTGTCGCCGAAACGCTTCGACAGCGTCGCCGAGTAGCGCTGCTTGCTGTTGGCGAGGCCGTATGCGGTCGGGTCGCCGGAGAACTGTGCGAAGTTCGTGTATTCGCGCTCGGAGAAGCGGTAGCCGAAGAAGCGCACGTCGGCATCGAGCCCGTCGAAGTGCTTCGAATAGTTGATGCGATACGAGTTGCCGTTGCGCGTCGTGCCGTTCCACCACAGCTTCGCCCGCGCATGCGTGACGTCGGCCGACACCGCGCCGAACGCACCGAAATCGCGACCGACGCCGAGCGCGATCGACGTGTAGCCCGACGCGGCGATGAAACCGCCATACGCCGTGACGTCGAACGGCAGGCCGTACGCGATTTCGCCGAAGCCGAAGAACGGCGTGATGCCGGCGCCGCCGAACAGGCGCGGCTTGCCGACCGCGGCCTTGTAGCGCAACTGCCCGGCGCGCGCGAGGAACGGCACGGCGGCCGTCGTCACCTGGAAGCGCTGCACGCTGCCGTCTTCTTCCTCGACCGCCACGTCGAGCGTGCCCTGCACGCTCGTGTTGATGTTCTGCAGCGCGAACGCGCCCGGCGACACGCGCGTCACGTACAGCACGCGGCCGGCCTGCGACACCGTCACGGTCGCGTTGGTGCGCGCGACGCCCGAGATCAGCGGCGCATAGCCGCGCAGCGACGGCGGCAGCATGCGGTCGTCGCTGCGGATCGACGCGCCCGTCAGCGCGAACGTGTCGAAGATGTCGGAGGTCAGGTAGTCGTCGCCGAACGTCACCGTCGACTGGATCGATGGCAGCGCGCGAAACGCATACAGCCGGCTGAAGCGGAACGTCCGGTCCGCGTACGCCGTGTTACCCACGTTCGATTGCGCCTGATAGTCGCCGCGAAAGCGCCACGCATCCCAGTTCGCGCCCACCGTCCCGTAGGCCTGGATCGCATTCGTCTGTCCGCCGCCCGCACCGAAGTTGCGGTTCGTGTTCGCGATCACGCGGTAATCGAGCATCGCCCCCGGAATGCCTTCGGACCAGCGCGCCGGCGGCAGGTAGGTCGAATCGGTGAATTCGAGCGCGGCCTGCGGAATCGTGATCTTGAGCCGCCCGTCGCTTTTCAGGTAACGCACGGTCGCGCCCTCGATCGCGCCGAGGTCGACGCAACGCCCGCCCTGGAAGCGCGGCAGATCCTTCACGAGCGACGGCCTCAGCCCGAACTGCGCGACGAGCTCGGGCCGCAGGCACGGCTTGCCGGCGCCCGACGCGTCGACCGCGATGAATTCGATCGCTTGCAGCCCGTAGAACAGGTCGTTGACCTGCACGTCGAGCATGTACTCGCCGGGCAGCGTGAAGTCCGCCTGCGAGAACTGCGACAGGTCGACGTTGCTCGTTCCGTCGATGTCGAGGAACGACGAATTGAATTCCGTCGCCTGGCTCTGGCTGCCGACGACCAGCACGGAGACGCAAAGGAAGGAATGTCTGATTCGCACGCGGCGCTACCGAGAGTCCAGGGAGAAGGAAAACGGGAGGAAAGAGGCAGGAGGAAGGGATGCATGCACCCCTCCTCCGGTACGGACGCTTACTGGTAGCGGACCGTGAAGTTCGCGACGCCGTCGGCGGTACCCGGCGTCACGCCGGCTGCCGTCGCTTCGTACATCGCCGCGAAGCGTGCGGTGTTCGTGCCGTTCTGCAGCAGCGTCGGCGCCTTCTGCTCGGCGCCGTTGTCGAGGTATTCGCCCGACGCGGCTTGCAGGCGGATGCCGACGTTGGTGGCCGAACCGATCGTGGCGAGCAGCTTCGGCTGGCCGGCGCTCGACGTGCCCGTGAACGTGAAGTACGCGTTCTGCGCGATGCTGGTGTCGCAGTCGGTCAGCTTGATGTCGAACGACACCGGGTCCGACTTGTCGCCGGCCTGCTTGAACTTGTTGGTCGGCACCTTGCCGAGCTGCACGGTCTGGTTGACCGAGTTCGAATCGATGCCGCATGCGCCCGCGACGATCTCGCCCGTGAAGTTGATCGTGCCGGTGCCCGCTGCGAAGGCCGAGGTGGACAGGGCCGCGAGTGCGACAGCGGTCAGGATGGTTTTTTTCATGACGTTTCCCGTAAGGAGTGCAAATGGAATGGACGACGTGGCGGACACAAACGGCAGCGCATGGTGGCTCCCGTCCGACACGAGGCGGCATTATCGAGATAACCATGAAAGATTTCTGTAAATCATTGTCAAATGATTCTGACAATGTTCGATTCCGCACTCTAAAACGGCACTCTTTCTTTTGAATTTACAATCCAAAAATTTTTATCCGCAGTCCTTTTTTATTTTCTGGAACCGATTGAAGATTAAGGGAATTTCTTGCCGATAATCGTCGCCACCTCCGCTCTCCCTTGCCGGCATTAGCTCATGCGGAGCCGCCACTCAAAAGACAAAACATTGTCCTACGCCGCCATCGTTGCCCGATTGCAACGCCAATATCGACCCATTTTCAACTGACAGGAAATTAAAGACGGCATTTCATCAATACGGATTTATCGCGCAAACGATTGCGAAAAGCATACAAACGTTTTACCGCGACATTTTGCCGCCACCATTAATTCCAATACATTGATTAATTCTTTCGTCAATTGCCGATCTTGAATCGCATGCATGCGCGGTCGCCGGAACGCGGCTGGCGTGCCGAATTGGACGGGATGAAAACGACGAAGCGCCGCGCATACGTTTGCGCCGGCAGGTGACACGATCGACCCACGGATGCGGGACGCCGCGAAAGCAGCGCCGCCGCCCCGCCGAGCGATGAAAGAGCGGAGAGCGGTGCGCTGAACAGCGAAAGGAAATGCCGACGATGATCGGCGGCATGGCGGGCACGGTACGCGCTGTTGAAATGGCGGCCGCACGTCGAATCGCGCGGCCGCCGTCGTGTTGCCTGGCACGCTGCCGTGCCACGCAACACATCGCCGATTACACGGAAGCCGCGGCCTCCGCCGTTGCCGGCGCCCAGCCGCCGCCGAGCGCACGGTACAGCGCGATCGCGTTCGCGAGCCTGAGCTGCCTGAGCCGGATCAGCTCCTGCCCCGACTCGTACGTGCTGCGCTGCGCGTCGAGCAGTTCGAGATACGTCGCGACGCCGCCCGCATAGCGACGCTCCGCGAGCTTCAGCCGCGCGCCGTCCGCCGCATACACGTCCTGCTGCGCGGCAAGCTGCCGGTCGATCCAGTCGCGCGCGGCGAACGCATCGGCCACTTCGCGAAACGCGGTCTGCACGGCCTTCTCGTATTCGGCGACCGCGATGTCCTTGCGCGCGTGCGCGACGTCGAGGTTCGCGCGATTGCGTCCGCCCGCGAAGATCGGCAGCGTGATGCGCGGCGCGAACGTCCACACGCTCGTGCCGGCCGCGAACAGGTTCGAGAACGCGTCGCTCACCGAGCCGTAGTCGGTCGTCAGCGCGATGCGCGGGAAGAACGCCGCACGCGCCGCGCCGATGTTCGCGTTCGCGGCCTTCAGCCGTGCCTCGGCCTGCCGGATGTCCGGCCGTCGTTCGAGCAATTGGCTCGGTGCGCCCGGCGCCACGGGCGCGATCGACAGCGTGTCGAGCGCGGTCGCGTCGTCGGGCACGTTGCGCGCGAAATCGCCCGCCAGCAATTGCAGCGCCCGTACGGCCTGCGCATGCTCGCGCTGCAGCGCGGCCTGCGACGCGCGCGCGGACGCCACCAGCATCTCGGCCGAGCGCAGCTCGATCGCGTCGCTCGTGCCCGCGGCATAGCGGCGTTGCGTGAGCGCGGCCATCCGCTCGCGGGCTTCGAGCGTACGCTGAGCGAGCGCCAGTTGCTCGTGCAACGATCGCTCGGAAACATACGCGCCCGCCACTTCGGCGATCACGCCGATGCGGACCGTGCGCTGCGCGTCGGCCGTCGCGAAGTATTCGGCGAGCGCCGCGTCGGACAGGTTGCGCACGCGGCCGAACAGGTCGAGCTCGTACGCGCTGATGCCGACGCCCGCGCGATACAGCCCGCTGATCGCGCTTTCGCGCACGACCGGCTCGTACTGGCGCGCGCGTTCATAGCCGAGATTCGCATCGACCGACGGCATCCGGTCCGCGCGCTGCACGCCATACAGCGCGCGCGCTTCGTCGAGCCGGCCGGCCGCGATCCGCAGGTCGCGGTTGTTCGCGAGCGCCGCGTCGATCCACGCCTGCAGCGCCGGACCGGTGAAATACGCATGCCAGTCGTCGAGCAACGCGGCATCCTGCGCCGCGGCCGGTTCGGCCGCCGACGCCGTGCCGGCGTCGACCGGCGCATAGGTCGCCGGCACCGGCGCGGCCGGACGCTCGTAACGCGGCGCGAGCGAACAGCCGGCAAGCGCCAGCGCGGCGGCCAGCGCGACCTGAACCCGCAGCGCGCCGCGTGCATTCAGCGCAAACATCATGGTTGCGAACCCTCCATCGTCGTCGGCTGCGCGCCGCCGCGTCGGCGCGGGCCGACGTCGAACAGGCGGCCGACGATCACGAAAAACAGCGGGACGAGGAACACCGCGAGCACGGTCGCCGTGATCACGCCGCCGAGCACGCCGGTGCCGATCGCCATCTGCGCGCCGGACGCGGCGCCCGACGCGAACGCGAGCGGCAGCACGCCGACGCCGAACGCGAGCGACGTCATCACGATCGGCCGCAGCCGCAGGCGCGCGGCCTCGAGCGCGGCGTCGACGAGCGACATGCGCTGCGCGACCAGATCCTTCGCGACTTCGACGATCAGGATCGCGTTCTTCGCGGACAGCCCGATCGTCGCGATCAGCCCCACCTTGAAATAGATGTCGTTCGGCATCATCCGCAGCGTGACGCCGAGCACCGCGCCGATCACGCCGAGCGGGACGACCAGCATCACCGCGAACGGAATCGACCAGCTCTCGTAGAGCGCCGCGAGCGCGAGGAACACGACGAGCACCGACAGCGCGAACAGCATCGGCGCCTGCGCACCCGACAGCCGCTCCTCGAACGACTGCCCCGACCACGCATAGCCGATGCCGGCCGGCAGCTTCGCGGCGATCCGTTCGATCGCGCTCATCGCCTCGCCGCTGCTGTGGCCGGCCGCGGCCGAGCCGTTGATCGTGAACGACGGATAACCGTTGTAGCGCGTGAGTTGCGGCGGCCCGAGCGTCCAGTGCAGCGTCGTGAACGCCGCGAGCGGCACCATCTCGCCGCGCGCGTTGCGTACGCGCAGCTTCTTCACGTCGTCCGGATCGAGCCGGTGCAGCCCGTCGGCCTGCACCATCACGCGCCGCACCTGCGTGCCGTGCATGAAGTCGCCGATATAGTCGGAGCCGAACATCACCGCGAGCGTCGTGTTGATCTCGTCCATCGACACGCCGAGCGCGGACGCCTTCGCGCGATCGATGTCGAGCTTCAGTTGCGGCGCGTCCTGCGTGCCCGCGAACATCAGGTCGGTGAGCGCGCGATCCTTGCCGCCCGCCGCGAGCAGTTGCTCGCGCGCGGCGCTGAACGTCGCGTAGTCGAGCCCGCCGCGGTTCTGCAGCCGGAAGTCGAAACCGCTCGACGAACCGAGATCGGGCAGCGCCGGCGAGTTCATCGCGAACACGGTCGTGTTCGGCGTGCCCGCGAAACGCTCGTTGATGCGCGCCACGATCGACTGCACGTGATCGCGCTCGGCCTTGCGCTCCTTCCAGTTCTTCAGCGTGACGAAGATCATCCCGCCGTTCGGCCCTTCGCCGTACAGGTTGAAACCGCCGAGCGCATACGTGTAGGCGGTCGGCTCGTCGCGGCGGATGGCCGACTCGACTTCACGCACGCTCTGCATCGTTTCCGCGAGCGGCGTGCCTTGCGGGCGAATCACCATCACCATGAAGTTGCCCTGGTCCTCGTCCGGCAGGAACGCGGTCGGCAGTTGCGTGAGCATCAGCGCGGCGGCCGCGGTCAGCGCACCGTACACGACGAGCCAGCGCACCGGCTTCTTCAGCATCGTGCCGACCCGCGTCGCATAGCGCTGCGTCGCCCGCGCGACGAAACGGTTGAACCAGCCGAAGAAGCCGCCCTTCTCGTGATGGTCGCCGGACACCGGCTTGAGCAGCGTCGCGCACAGCGCGGGTGTCAGCGACAGCGCGAGGAAGGCCGAGAAGCCGATCGACACCGCGAGCGACAGCGCGAACTGCCGGTAGATGTTGCCCACCGCGCCGCCGAAGAACGCCATCGGCACGAACACCGACGTCAGCACCACGGTGATCCCGACGATCGCGCCGCTGATCTGTCGCATCGCCTTGACGGTCGCGTCGTACGGCCCGAGCCCTTCCTCGACCATCAGTCGCTCGACGTTCTCGACGACGACGATCGCGTCGTCGACGAGGATGCCGATCGCGAGCACCATGCCGAACATCGTCAGCACGTTGATCGAGAAGCCGGCCGCATACATCACGCCGAACGTGCCCGCGAGCGCGACCGGCACGACCAGCGTCGGAATCAGCGTCGCGCGCAGGTTCTGCATGAACAGGAACATCACGAGGAACACCAGCACGCCGGCCTCGATCAGCGTCGTGACGACCTTGTTCATCGATACGCGCACGAACGACGACGTCTCGTACGGGATCTGGTATTTCACGCCCGGCGGGAAGTACGCGGACAGCTCGTCCATCGTCGCGCGCACGCGCTTCTCGGTGGACACCGCGTTCGAGCCCGGCGCGAGCTTGATGCCCATTCCGGTCGCGACCTTGCCGTTCACGTACGACGGATAGTTGTAGTCGTTGCCGCCGAATTCGACGCGCGCGACGTCGCGCAGGAACAGCGCCGAGCCGTCGGGCCGCGCGCGCAGCGCGATCGCGCCGAAATCGGCCGGCGTCTTCAGCGGTGCGTCCGCGAACACGGTCGCCGCGATCGGCGCGCTGGCCGGCACCGCGCTGCGGCCGATATCGCCGATCGTCACGCGCGCGTTGTGCGCGCGCACGGCCGACGCGATGTCCGACGCGGTGAGGCCGTGCCCGGCCATCTTCACCGGGTCGGGCCAGATCCGCATCGCATATTCGGCGCCCCAGAACTGCACCTTGCCGACGCCCTCGACGCGGCGCAGCGCCTGCACGACGTTCGCCGACGCGTATTCGCCGAGCTGCACGTCGGTCATCCGGCCATCGTCGGACGTCAGCGACACGACGAGCTGGATGTTGTCGGCGGCCTTCTCGACCTGGATGCCGTCGCGGCGCACGGGCTCGGGCAGGCGCGCATCGACGGTCTTCAGCCGGTTCTGCACTTCGACAGCCGCGAGATCGGCGTTCACGCCCTGCTTGAACGTCAGGTACAGCGACGCCGCGCCGGCGCTGCTCGTCGCGGACGTATACAGCAGCCCCGGCGCGCCGTTCATCTCGCGCTCGATCAGCGCAGTCACCGATTCCTCGACGACCTGCGCGGACGCGCCCGGGTACGTCGCATAGATGCTGACGACGGGCGGCGCGATGTCCGGGTACTGCGCGACGGGCAGCGCGCGAATCGCGAACAGGCCGCCCAGCATGATGAAGATGGCGATCACCCACGCGAAGACGGGGCGATCGATGAAGAAACGTGCCATGTTGGTTTGAACCGGTCAGGTTTGACGGGCGGCCGCCTGCGAAGCGGCCCCGGGCGGCGCCGCCTTCGACGGCGGCACTTTCTCGACGGGCTTGACGGCCGTATCGGGCGCGAACTGCGCGGCGTCGTCGACGATCACGCGCTCGCCGCCCGCGAGGCCGCGCGTGATGCGCCAGTCATGGCCGCTCATCTGGTCGGCCGTGACCTCGACGTCCTTGACCTTGCCGTTCGCGCCGACGACCCGCACCGACGTACGGTCGGCCGTGCGCAGCAGCGCGTCGCGCGGCACGAGGATCGCCCGCCGGTCGACCGCCGTGTCGAGCGCGATCCGCACATACGCACCCGGCAGCAACTCACGCTCCGGATTCGGGAACAGCGCGCGCATCGCGACGGTGTCCGTCGTCGGATCGACCGCGAGATCGCTGAACAGCAGCTTGCCCTTCAGCGGATACGCGGTGCCGTCGGCGCGCAGCAGCGTCACCGCGATGTCGTGCTGCGCGATGCCCGTCGCGCGCCCGCTCTTCACGGCGCGACGCAATGCGTCGACGTCGGCGGCCGGCTGCGAGAAGTTCACGTAGATCGGATCGAGCTGCTCGACGGTCGTGAGCGGGGTCGCCTGGTCCTGCCCGACGAGCGCGCCCTCGGTCACGAGCGCGCGCCGTGCGCGGCCCGCGATCGGCGCGGTGACGGTCGCGTAGTCGAGCTGCAGCTGCGCGCGCGCGAGTTCGGCTTTTGCCGATGCGACCTCGGCCTTCGCCTGCGTATCGGCCGCGACGGCCTCGGTGTGGTCGCGCTCGCTCACCGCGCGATCGCGCACGAGATCGTCGTAACGGCGGCGCTTGTCGGTCGCGGCGAGCGCGGCGGCCTGCGCCTTCGCGAGCGCGCCCTGCGCGGCGTCGCGTGCGGCCTTCAGCGGCGCGGGATCGATGCGGAACAGCACCGCGCCCTGCTTCACTTCCTGGCCTTCCTCGTAGGTACGGGCGGTGACGATGCCCGCGACCCGCGCGCGGACTTCCGCCTGCCGGTAGGCGTCGAGCCGGCCCGGCAGTTCGACGGTCATCGGCACGGCCGTCGGGCGCACCGTCACGACGGTGGCCTGCTTCGCGGTCTCCGGCGCGGCGTCCTTGTCGCCCTTTCCGCATCCGGCCACGGCCAGCAGGGCCGCGAGCGCGAACGGCGCCAGCCGCATGCGGCGCCACAGGGTGCGTTTGTTATTCATGTTCTGACCTCGGATCATTCGCCGCCGATACAATGCGGCGGCTCAGGGTGGCCGATTATAATCAGTCACGACTGATTAAATACATGCTGTTTCAATCTGACCGACACACTGTCTCAATAAAACGACAGCGAACTGTAAGGAATTTCACGACATGGCCCGCAAGACCCGGGAAGAATCGCTCGCCATCAAGCACCGGATCCTCGACGCCGCCGAGCTCGTGCTGCTCGAAAGAGGCGTCGCGCAGACCGCGATGGCGGACCTCGCCGAGGCCGCCGGGATGTCGCGGGGCGCCGTCTACGGCCACTACCGCAACAAGATGGAAGTGTGTCTGGCGATGTGCGACCGCGCGTTCGCGCGCACGTCGGAAGGCTTCGACGCGGGCGACGGCCTGCCGCCGTTCGCGACGCTGCGCCGCGCCGCGTCGCACTACCTGCAGGAATGCGGCGAGCCGGGGCCGATGCAGCGCGTACTCGTGATTCTCTATACGAAGTGCGAGCAAAGCGAGGAGAACGGCGCGCTGCAGCGGCGCCGCATGCTGCTCGAGCTGCAGATGCTGCGGATCACGAAGGCGCTGCTGCGTCGCGCGATCGCCGCCGGCGAGCTCGCCGCCGATCTCGACGTGCATCTGGCCGCCGTTTATCTGGTGTCGCTGCTCGAAGGCGTGTTCGCGTCGATGATCTGGACCAACCGGCTGCGCGGCAACCTGTGGAACGACGCCGAGGCGATGCTCGACGCCGGCTTCGACGCCGTCCGGACCTCCGCCGCGCTGCGTGGGCGCGCGCAAAAATTGCCGGACTGACGAAAATCGTCGTAACAAATGCTGATTTAACCCGATTTACCGCACTGCGAAACGAATGAGCTGACCCCCTTTAAAATTTTTAACGTTTTGCGGAACATCGGTAGACTGACGCTGTCATCTTTCTTTAGCGTCTTCGTGATAACCGGGTTCGACCCGGTAGGCACGCCGCCGTTCGAAGCGGGCACTGCCCCGCAGGTTGGGTCGAACGGAAACGACACAGGCCCCTGGCGGGGCCTGTTTTGTTGCACGCCCGCCGCCCGCCCCGTCGCCGTTCGACGGTGTGCCGCCGGCGGCCCCCGCCCACACCCCTTTGAACCGCTTTCCTGGATGTGGACACCTTGGTCAAGTCTGTCGCAACCCCTGATGCCGTCGCGCCCGGTCGCGCGCAGCGCGCCGTGCGCGCGCTCGTGCCGGCCGCCGTGCTCGGCGCCCTCGCCGCATTCGGCCTCGCCGCCGCGCTGCCGGCCGTGTCGCAACTGCCGGGCGCCGTCGACTCGGGCACGGCCGCGCTGCCGCAGCGCGTGCTGTCCGATACGCCGTTTCCCACCGCGCAGCATTTCGTGACGAGCGAGCTCGCCCGTACGATCGGCGAGCGCAACGAACACCTCGATCACAACGATCGCAGCCTGCAGCCGGGCCTGTTCGCGCCGCTCAGCGCGCATCGCAACGACATGCTCGGCTATGCGAGCCTGTTCCAGTTCGCGGCGCCCGACCACCAGCAAGGCATGCGCGCCGGCGACATCGAACTCACGCTGTCCGATACGCTGAACCGTCTCGACGTGCCGCCCGAGGTGCGCATCCAGCTCGGCGATCTCGTCACCGGCAAGGTCGCGATGCGCGCGAGTGCGCAGCGCGGCGACTATTACCGCGTCGCGTTCGACACGCACGACGGCACGCCGCGCCTCACCGCGCTCGAGCTGCGCGTCGCCGGCCGCACGTTCGGCGCGATCTGGTTCCGCGCGCCGGGCGCCGAGCACGGCGCGTACTACACGCTCGACGGCTCGCCGCTCGAAGCCGCCGCGTTCACGATGCCGGTCAAGTGGACGCGCATCAGCTCGTTCTTCGGCGAGCGCATCCATCCGCTGTCGCAGGCGATGGCGTTCCATACGGGCGTCGATCTCGCCGCGCCGAGCGGCACGCCGGTCGATGCGGCGGCCGACGGCGTCGTGTCGTTCGTCGGCACCGATCCGGGCGGCTATGGCCGCTATGTGATCGTCGATCATGCGGACGGCTATTCGACCTACTACGCGCACCTGTCCGCGTTCGCTCGCGGGCTCAAGACCGGCGAAACGGTGAAGCAGGGGCAACGTATCGGTTCGGTCGGGATGACGGGCGCGGCGACGGGCCCGCACCTGCATTTCGAGGTGCGGGTCGCGAACGATCCGGTCGATCCGCTCGTCACGCTGGCCAGCGCGCAGACGGCGCTGTCGGACATGCAACTCACCGCGTTCCGCCAGGAAGCCGCGCAATGGCGCTTGCGTCTCGCGTCGATCAATACGACGCCGTTCGCGTTCACGCAGAACGACGGGCCGCTGTGGGGCGATTTCGCGACCGGCCCGTCGACGCTGCGCGCGGTTTTCGATACGCACTACTCGGCGGAACGAGGCTGATTCCGGGACACGAGATCCTGATTGCAGAAGAGCGGACGGTCAAAATGCGCCGGCGCTCTTCTCTACACCGTCAGTTGGTCGTGGGCTTGAACCAATGGCTTGCGACGTGTACGTGTCGGAGAAGTACCTTGTCTCATTGTCTTCAGAACTGAGCAGTCACCTGAAAACCGAGCGTCACTCGCGCAGTCGGAAAACCCGACGGCTTGTAGACAGGCGTACCCGCGAAGAGATCGTACGCAAAGGCTCCGAATCGCGTACCCACGCTGCCCTTTATGCCGATCACTGCGCCAGCCAACTGCGTCCCGACAAGGACGACAGGCTGCGGCCCCCATACGCGACCATAGTCGAGTCCCGCATACACTGCCTGCCCCGTCTGCCCGATCGGCGCCTGCAATTCGTTGCGCCAGTAGAAGCCGCGTGCTGCGGCGAGCATCGTCTCGCCATCGAAACCGCGCACTGTATAGCGACTGCCAATCGTCAAGTCGTCGATGTAGTAAAGCGTGTTACCAGTGTACTGGCCGTGGAATGTGCCGACATAGCGGAATGGCTGCTTGCCGATCGCGAACGGCACCGACAGGTTCGCGTCGAGCACCGCCATCTTGAAGCGATAGGTCGGCCCGCCACCCGCCGCTAACACATCATCCTGCGCGCCCAACCCACCGACACCTTGACGATATGCAAGTGAGCCGTCGAACTGCGCGCCGCCGAAGTAGTGACGATCGGTCAGGCCGAGTTCGATCATCGTGTTGTTGCGGCGCTGCTGCGAGATCTCGGTGTCTTCGATAAAGCTTTGTCCAAACCGGCGCGACAGGCGAACGTACGCGCCGAATACATCGTTCTGACTACGCGACAGCACGCGGGCCAGCTTGAAATCGACCGTCTTCGAATTGCCGCTCGCGACGAATGTCTGATTCACGCCCGCAATCTGCTGGTAGTACGTGTTCGTGTAAGCGGACAGCGTGGCCGTCCAGTAGCCCCACGGGATCGAATAGAAGCCGTTCCAGCCGTGCGAGCCGAGGCGCTTGTCACCAAATTCCAGATCCTGGCTCACGCCAACGTTGAAAATGTCGTTCAGGCCGAGCGGATTGTCGATGCCGAGCGACAGATTGCCTTGCAGCTTGCCAGTCGCACGCGTGCCGGAGTTGTCGACGGACGCGACGACGGTCCACGGTTTGCCTCGCTTCACGTCGAGTACGACATCGCTTTCGCCTGGCAGCTCGCCCGGAACGATTTGCATCGAAACGTCCTGGCTCGACACGCGTTTCATTTGCTCGAGGCCCTGTTCCAGATCGCGCAGATTCAGCAGTTCGCCGTCGCCCGTTGGAAATGCGGTCTTCCACGTGCCGCGCAGTTGCTCGTCGGCGAAGCGCACGTGGCGGATCACACCCGGGATCAATGAGAACTTCAGGATACCGGTCGACAGATCCTGTTCAGGAAGTAGTACACGCGTAGTAACGTACCCGCGCGCGAGGATCGCTTGCGACAGACCCTTGACGAGGATGTCGAGGCCCTGTTTTCCGATGCACTGGCCGGCGTAGTGCTCAAGCCATTCACGCGCGAACGCGAAGCGATCCATGGGCAACGCCGACGCGCCTTGTGACTTCAGCGAGACAGGCAGCGCATCGGGTACGTCGAGCGCAAAACGGTCAATGCGAAAGCACGGCGTTTCGGATAGCAGCGCTGGATACCCTGCGCTCGCCGTTACGCTCGAACGCACCCCGGGCGCTGTGACGGTCCGTTCGCGCTCACGCGCTTCTTCCTGCTGTCGGATTTGCTGGTCGTTGCCCGAAATGATCGGGCGAGGAACTTCTTGCGCCGACACGGCCATTGGAATCAGCCATGCGGCCGACAGCAGCACGACCGGGGTACGGATTGTCATAAATGTGGTCTTGTTCGTTCGATTTTATGGCTTGGGTGCTAAATGCCCCGGAATCCAAACCCATTCGGTACCGCTCCATTTCCAAAAGCCCATGACCCAGATCGTGCTCGACCACGATGGCAACACGGGCTCCATTTCCTGTTTCGGCGGAGGACGCGGAGGTGCATCGGGTGGCACGGTCTCGCATGCAGCGAGAAGCGCTGACATGGCAAACGCCAGAGCCGCCGACCATTTGATTTTCTTCATCGCTGCCTCACCGTAAGTGCGACGTCAGCCGATCACGTCTTAAACCACCGCGAAACGCGGCCGATCAGCCCCTGCGGAGGGGGCACCCAACCAGGCTTCAGAAAGTCGTAGACGTCATCGTAGTGATCGAGAGGCTTGACCGGCATTAGCTCCATTGGCACTAGCGGATGGTCGATTTCAATTGGGATGCCACGACGCCAGCAAATTTTTGTCTCAAGCGCCCCAAGGTATGAGATGAAGTTCTCAAATTCCGGCCATGCGCATCTGATATTTGCATGCCTCCTCTCTATCAAGTCTTTTAACTTCCCGCTGTCACGTGAAAGCAACAACGAAAAGAAATATTCTCCGCTCGAGATTGCCTGTCGATCAGCCTTTGATCCCTTCCTTGCAGTTTCCTCAATCAGCCCCTCCAACTCCTGATCCTTTCCCAAAATCGCGAGTTGGAATTTATGGTCGAGGGCCTCAGGCGATTTTAGATTGCGCCGTTCACTCGACAGTTTGGAATTCTCAATTCCAGCCAAATCATTGATTACATCTTCATCATCAGACAAAAGGGCGCATAGGATATACATCCCCAACGAAAAACCGGACCAACCATCCAGCCCTTGAGCCGCGAAATACAATTTCGATGCCAAATGGAAATTTTGCTTACATTGCGCAATATCATGCTGAACAAAGTAATCGAAAATCGCCTGGGTTCTTGCGCGGCCTGCCAAACCGTCGTAAACAATACCAAGGCGAACCTTGGTTCGACGATACATCGCATCGTGAACAAGCTCAGGAATCAAGCCCTTGTCAGCCTGAACGAGATTCGTCAACTTCCTCATTGATTCTTGCATGTTCACGGTGTATTCCTTGGGATTTTCACAATCACCATTCCATTCGAGTCAACGCCGGAAACCAGCTTCACGAGGTTTCCACTCTTCAAGGCCCGCTCTACAACGTTCGCCGTCTCGATCAACTGCGGATTTTCGCTGTCTTTCAAACGCTTAACGGAGGAGGCGATCCAGTCGTCTGTCTGTTGAGCTGGAAGCTTAGTCGTACCATTTGCCGGATTCAAGCTGATCGATCCAGATTCATTAAGGGGTTTTACTTCATTAACGTAGACAGTATTTCCTTTAACGTAGACTCCGTCAAAGCAGTTGGCGCCGCACTTCCCGTCAAGCGGGGTATAACCATTCCGCACAAAGTAGTTGTTCGCCACATATTCACGTGCCTTCCCCTGCAAATCCCTCGACGGAAGCTGGTCGAGTTGTGACAGCACGCCTTGTTCCGCAGTATTCAATTTCACCGGCATGCTCTCCATCGTCACCTTGCCGGTACTGATGAACCCTTTACCTGTCGGATTCACCGGTCCCGCTAACCAAACATCAATCGACTCGCCCACGCGTGCAGCCGTCGACGCGATCTTGTTGGTAAGGATACCGCCGATGACCGTTTCCTCGATTGTGTAATCGGGTTTCACGGAGCCGTTTTGCGTGGCGAAGGAATCTACTCGACTCTGATCGCGCTGGCTTGCACCCGGCACGATCGAGCCAGGCAGCGAGCCCAATATGGCATTCAGGCTTTGATTGGAACGTTGCTCGGGTGTCGCACTGAAATACGTCTGCGCCGAACCGTCGGAGATGATAGGCGAACCGCGTACCAGAATCGGCTTGCCCATATACTGCGACAACATGTCTTGCGCCGTCTGAAGGTTCGTCAGGTAGGCGCTGAGGCCTCCCATTGCGCCTTCGCTGGTCGGATTGTTCGCCGTCTGGATCAACGTCTGGAGATACGCCATGTTTTCCTTGTTGGCGGTGTCGTCGACCATCCCCTTTGCCGCGCGCTCGAGCATGTCGGTCCAGTAGGTCGTTGCCTTCGCCACGCAACTCGAATCGCCACGGCATACCGCCTGCGCCTTTTCCTTCGCGAGCTGCTCGACCACCTTCACCTCTTCTACGTGAAGCTGCCGATTGTAAAGCTCGTTGTTGACGGCCGACCCTGCACCGGCCAGCGCACCGGATGATCCGCCACCTGCGACAGCGCCAGCCGCCGCACCGCCCGCCGTCGCCACGATCTCGTTCAACGCATTCCGCGCGGCGGCTTGCGCGCTCAGCGGCAACTGGCTCACAGTCTGATCGATGATCGGCTGCGCCAGGGACTGCAGCACATCACCGGCCAGTGAACCTGCGACCGCTCCGCCGATGTTGCCACCCGACAGCGCTGCCCCGATCGCCGCCACTGCGGCGTGCAGCGCGTCGCGACCCGCACCGCCTTCGCCGAACAATGCCTTCATCTGCGGGCTGCTGTTTTCCAGCTGAGTCGCCGCTTCCGCCACCGCGAACGTCGCGACCTTGCCGAACGCCTGCGCAAAGGCCATATCGTTCTGGACCTTCTGCAGGTTGAATGTGTTCTCCACTGTCTGGTTCGCGTTCGCGGTGTCGCGCGACAACCCGGCCGTGCTGTCCGTGCCGTTCTGTTCATCCGACTTCACGACGATCTTCGCCGGGCTCACCGCGGCATGCGTGACACCGCTCGCGCTATCACCCGTCTGCGCGAAACTCGGCCCACCCGACGTCGAAAAACCTTCCGACGAGCCCGAATAAGACATCTTGTTGTGGATGTCGGTAAATCCGAGGCTGCCGGTTGTCAGCGTATTACTGTCAGCCGGCGCCGCGCTCGCGATCTGCGCGCCGTTGAGCTGCGTGTGGCCTGCAACATTGACGTCAAACCCCTCCTTACCTGCCACGATGCCGGTTTGCTGGTTCGCCGACGCATAGTTCGCGTCGATGCTGGTATGGCCGATCGACGCGTCGACGCCGCCACCATAGCCGAACGTAAAGCTGCCACTGACGCCCGTGTTGTGCTGGTTGCTGCTGTAGTTCGACGTATCCTGAAGGCTTGTCATCGTCAGGTCGCCGCCGACATCAACCTTGACCTTGTCGCCTGACACCTTGGCGCCCGCCAGCGTCGTGTCACCGCCCGACTTCATCGTTAGCGAATTGCCTGCCGCCACCGTCGTGTTGGTTTGCGTGACGCTGTCGCCGTTGCCTTGGCCGTGCGAGTTCGAGCCATTCGCGAAGACGCTGATCCCGGTATTCTTGCCCACGCCGATCGCCACGCCTGCATTCCAGCCGGTCGAACTGTTCGAGCTCGTACTCTGCTCGGTGCTCTGCGCGCTTTGCAGCGTGATCGCGTTGTTGGCGTCGAGCGCGACGTTCTTGCCGAGCACTGACGCTCCGGTCATCGCAATGTTTCCGGTGCCCGCCTGAGCGTTTCCGTGTGCGTCCGGTGTGCCCGTCGCGGTGATGGAGACGTTGCCGTTGCCGATGATCGACGAACCTTTCGCGCTCGAGATCGATGTCGTCGCATTGCTGCTGCTATGGCTCGACCCGATGCTGAGCTGTACCTGAACGCCCTTGGCGGCTTCGCTCACGCTCCCGTTCGACAGGGCATTGGCCGCGTCCTTGATCCCGCCGCGGTTCTGGTAAGCCTGTTCGGCAGCCGCCACGGCCTGTACTGCGGCGAGGCGCGAATCGCCCGACTGCTGGCCTTGGCGGACGGCGCCTGCCATCGACTGACCGAGTCCGACCAGCCCGCCGCCCAATCCGACACTCAAACCCGACTGGCTGAACTGCTGCGACTGCGCGTCCTTGTAGGTGTCGTACGCGGCATTTACCGTCACGTTTTGAGCGGCGATTCCGACATCCCGGCCTCCCACAATCGTGCTACCGGTAATCGTGGCATCCTTTCCGGCCTGGATCGTGACATTGCCCTGCGATGACCCGATCACACTCCCCTGATTCGTCACCGAGCTGCTTTGATCTTGTTGCGCGGCCGAGCGCGAACCTACCGTCACCGACAAACCACCATTCGTCAGCAGACCCGATTCCTTCTTGTCGAAATAGCTGGACGATTGAGTCGTGTCTTGCGAGGTCGTGATGTTGACGTTGCGCGTCGCCTGCAACGTCACGTCGTTCGTGCCAACGACGTTGCTGCCCGTTACGTTGATGTCGCGGTTACTGACGATGTTGACGCCGTCGGCCGACACCGTACTGCCCTGGCTATATGTCGCCGTCTGGTCGATGCCGCTTGCAACCTGCACGCCGCTCACGACATTGCTGTGGCTGTGCGTTTCGTGCGAGTTCAGCACGTGCGTTTCGGTTGCTGCGCCGATATTCACATCGCCGCTCGCCATCAGGTTCGCATTGCCTTTATCCAGGCTGACCGTGCTGCCGCTGATCGTGAGATCCTTGCCCGACGCCAATGTAACGGTATCACCACCCTTGAGCGTCGTGCCTGTGAGCGCCTGATCGGACGTGTGCAGCCTATCCGCGTAGCTGCCGTGACTATCGCTGCCCGAACTGTTGCTGTTCACCGTCGATGTCGTGCTCGCCGCGCCGAGCGTCACGTTGCCCTTGGCCGCGATCGTCCCGCCCTGGCCGAGGTCGATCTGCGCGCCCTTGGCCGTCAGGTCTCCGCCGACGCCGATGCTCGACTGCCCCCCGACCGTCACCGAGCTACCGGTGACCTTGTTGATGTCGGTATTCGACACGCCGTTCGCCCGCTGCACGATCTTGTGCTCGCCCGTCTGCACCGCACCGAGATCCCAGTTCCCGCCGACGTTCATCCCGAGATTGCCACCAACCGACAGATTGCCCGCGTTCTGCTGGAAGTTACCGCCGGTGACGATCGACGCATTGCCCGCGACATCCAGCTTCGCGGTCGGCCCGAGCGTGGTGACCACGCTTGTCGCACCGTCCCGGCTCACGCGCGTGTTCGTCTTCGTCGCCGTATCGAGAATCAGGTCTTTCCCGGCGTCCAGCTGCAGACTGCCCGCCTTGACGCTCGCCGACGTCAGGTCGATGTTGTTCTCGGTCTTCAGCGACATCAGCCCACCGCTTTGCAGCGCGCCGAACGCGTTGTCGATCTGCTTGCCCTGAATCGCCAGCGTGTTGTCCGCCTTGATCGTGCCGCTGTTCGTGAACGACTGCGCGTTCTGGAAATCGATGTTCGTCGCGCTGATGAACGGGCCGTTGACATTCTGCTGGTTCGCCTGCGCGAGATACACGACCGGCACGAGCACCGACTGACCGTCGATCACGCGCGTTTCCATCATGATCACATTGCTGGTCAGCTTCGACACCTGCTCCGCCGACAGGCTCGCGCCCATCGGCAGATCAAGCGACTTCGACAAATCCGCACCCGCCGTCATCAACGACTGGTACATCGTCTGCAGATCCGCGTACGGTCCCAGCACCGCCTTGCCGGTGAGCGCCGTCACCTGATTGCGCACCAACTGCTGTTCATAGAAGCCGTCGCCAAGACGCTTCGGAATATGCGTGAGGTCGACGCCGAGCTGGCCGAAGAAGTAATCGCTCGAAATGAAGTTCTTCTGGTTCGTGAACGCCGGGTTCGTCTCGATCACGTAGTTCGCATTCGGCGCGGTAGTCGGCCGGTACAGCCCGCCCTGCGGAATCGTGAGGTTGTTCAGCACGTTCAGCGCCGTCGCGCTGGCGATGATCGGATCGACCGGCGCCGGCGGACCGCCGTGCACCGACGACGCGCCCGACTTCGCACCGCTTGCGTTACCGCTCAGGTTGGTTGGCGTGAGGCCTGGCACCGACTGCCCCGGCAACAAGCCGAGCGACGGAATCGATGCGTTGGCCGCCGTGTTGCTGACGCTGACGCCCGTGCCGGAAATCGTGCCGTTCGAACTCATCGTCGAAAAATAGCCCGGCAGCGTGTAATCCTTGATCGACGCGGGTGCCGCCTGCGTGTAGCCACCCGGATGCCCGGTCACGAATGGCGCATTGCCGAACGGCAGTTGCCAGTCGTGTTCGGTGTTGTCGTAGTTGTTGTAGTGATATTGCCCCGAGTACGAGACCGTCACGCCCGGCAGTTTCTGGCCGGATGCCGCCCAGCCATCGGCGTCGTAGTGGGCCGGCATGTCGATGTCGCCGACCGCCGCGATGTTGCTCCAGTAGTTTTGCAGCGTGCCGACCGACGACGCATCGATCCTGCCGCCCGACACGATCTGCGCGGCCGGGCTGATGTCCGTTACCGTCGTTGCCGTCGCGCTGTCCGCGTAGTAGGTCGTCTTCTGGTAGTTGCTGTTCCACTGCCCGCCATGCGGCGGATCGGTCGGCACCCCGCCCACGAAATCCAGAAAAAGTTCACGCACTGCGGGGTCGCGAAGGTCGACCCCACCCACGTCCCGACCCGCGCAGGCTTCCATGTGGACCGCCACGCATCCGGACATGCTGATGCCGAACTGCGCGAGCAATGCCGGATCGATCTGACTGGTGGACGTCTTCATCACGCGGCGCGTGCTCGTCACCTTGTCCGCATGCAGCTTCATGTCGCTGCCGGACTGGATCAACGCCGATACGTTGTTGACGAGTCCCGCGTTCGTGTAGTTGCCGCTCGCGTCCTTGCCGCCTGCCAGCACGACCTTGCCCATGCCGAAGATGGCGGTCGTCACCATCGAATCGGTCGCAGTCGCGTCGTCGCGGTTTTCGATGTCGCGCGCGAGGATTTCGAGCGTGCCGTTGTTGTCCGATGCACCGATCAGCGCGGTCGGCCCGAGGTTCGAGATCGTATTTGTCGCGTTGAGCGAGGCACTGGCGCCCACGAGCGCACCCGTATTCGTCAGATTGATCGATTGCGTGTGCAGCAGGCCGCCGGCAGTCAAGGCGCCCACGTTGATGATGTTGCCTGCGTGCACGCTCAGGTTGTTGACCGACTGCAGGTTCGCGTTGTTCGTGAAGGTGCCGGGCAACGTGAAGGCGAGATCGTGACCGACGTTGAACTGCGTATCGGATGCCGCCGTGTAATCGCCCTGCAGGCTCACGTTGGCATCGTGCGTTGCGCTGTAGGTGCCGCCGCCCCGCAGCGTGGCCGCCGCGACCGACAGGTCGTGCGTCGAGCTGATCTGGCCGTTCGTATTGGTGATCGCGCCGATCGTCGTGACGTCCACGTCGCCGTTCGAATTCGTGACGTTGCCGATCGTGCCGCCGCTGTTGTCCAAGGCGCTGCCTTGAACATGAAGCGATGCGCCGCTGAGCTGACCGCCCTGCGTGTTGCTGATCGACGCTGCGCTGACCGTCACATCGCCGTTGCCGGTAATCGCGCCCATGCCCGCTACGCCGCCGGCGTGGCTGTTGGCGATCTGGCTGCCGCCTTGCACCGTCATCTTGCCGGCACCGAGGTCGACAATCGCGCCGTCCGCGTTGTCGATCGAGGCCGATTCAATGGCGAGCGTGCTGGTGTCGCCCGCAACCGATTGCCCGGCCTGGATGTGGCCGCCTCGGTTCGACAGCGCACCGCCGTTCTTCAACGACAGCGATGCGTCAGATCGCAGCAGACCCTGTGTGTTGTTCACGTCACCCGCAATCGTGGCGTTGATGCCGCGCTGCGCGGCAAGAATACCGCTTGCGTTGTTCCAGGCGGCCGCGTTGACGATCGCTTGCCCCTTCGTCACGAGGGTGCCCGACGCGTTGTTCAGCGCGCTGACTCCATTGCCCGGCGCAATCGTCAGCGTGCCGGTGCCGGCATGCGTAATCGTGCCGCCTGCGTTGTTCAGCTCGGCCGGCGTGAGCGTCAGGTCCGTGGCATTGGTCTGGATCACGCCAGCCGCCGAGTTGTCGAGCGTGCCGCTGACGTTCATCCCCATCGCCGGCGATCCGTACTGCGTGATCGTACCGCCGTGGTTCACGAGGTTCGCGGCCGCCAGCGCAAGCTGATTGGCCTCGAGCTTGCCGCCGCTGTTGTCCAGCGTCGAATTGGCGGTAACCGACAGGTTCGGCCCGACGATCGAACCGCCCTGGTTCGTCATCGAGCCCGTGTGGATCGTCGCGTTCGTGCTCGCGCCGATCTGGCCGCCGTCGTTCGCCAGCGTACCGCTCGCGACGCTCAGATCCGTGTTCGACAACAGCTTGCCGCTCGCGTTGTTCAGCGTGCCGCCGACGGCTGCCGTCAGTCCGTTCTGCGCGTTGATCGAGCCCGATGTGTTGTTCAGCGTGCCGGTTTGCGCGACGACGCGCCCGTTGCTCGCGATCGCGCCACCGACGTTCGACACCGAACCCGTACCGCCGCCAAGCGTCAGCGTGCCGTTGCCCGCATGCGTGATCGTCCCGCCATCGTTGACGAGCACGGCAAGCGCAAGCGTCAGGTCAGTACTATTGGTTTGCAGCGTGCCGCCATTCGAGTTGTCGAGCGTGCCCGACACGTTCACGCTCATCGCGCCCGCGCCGGTCTGCGTGATCGTGCCGCCGTGATTCACGAGGTCGGTCGCGTTCAACGACACCTGGTTGGCCTGCACGGCACCCGCGCTATTATCGAGGGTCGTGCCAGTCAGCGCGGCTGTCTGGCCGACGATCGAGCCGCCGTTGTTGATCAGGCGCGCGCCCGCATCGACAGCCACCTTTTGCGCAGCCTGCAGCGAGCCGCCACCGTTGTCGATCGACTGTCCCGATACCCGCAGATTCGTGTTGGACGTGATCGCGCCGCGATTGACAACGTTTGCGCCTTGGACCGACACATCGCCGTTGCCGCCGATTACGCCGCCTTGTGCACCGTTCGCGGTAGTACCCGCCGCATTGGTCAATTGACCGCTCGTCGTCACCGACAGACCATCGCCGTTGAGCGACGTGATCCGACCCGCCGTGTTGTCCAGCGACGTGCCGGCCACCGTCATGCCAGCCGTACTTTGAAGGGTGCCCTGGTTGTTCGCGATGGCGCCGCCCCGCACGTCCGCCGTGCTTTCGGATACCAGTTCGCCGGACTGGTTGGCGATCTGGCCAGCCACGTTGACCGACAGCGGCCCCTGCGACGAGACCTTGCCACTCTGGTTCGACAGATTGCCACCGGTCAGCGTCGTGCCGCCGCCGCTCGACAGGCTGCCGTGATCGCTGATCACGGTGCCCGATGCGTTCGCCTGAATGGCGCCTTGCGCGCTCGTCGTCGCATTCGACAGGTTCACGTCGCCGGCCGTCGCGCTCAGCGACAGATTACCGTTCGCTGCCGTCTGGCTGCCGGCGAGATTCATGCTGCCGCCCGTCAGCGATGCATTGCCGCCCGCCACATTCTGGCCGGTCGCGGTCAGCTGACCCGACGCCGCCAGGTTCAGGTCGCCACTGTGCGCGACGGAACCGTCGCTGTTCACGCCCGCGCCGAGCGTGCCGGTCGAATTGATGCTCCCGGCGTTCACCGTCGTATTTTGCTGCGCCGCGAGCGTGCCGCTATTCGTGAGATCGGCACTTGTGCTGGCCGACAACGACTGCTGGGCATACGTGGTGCCGGTATTCTGGATGCCGCCCGCGGCCGACAGCGCCATATCGCCGCTTGCCGTGGTCTTGCCGGTAAGCACGAGCCGGCCGTCCGACTGCAACGTCAAATCGCCTGCCTGCGCGGCGATCGTCCCGGCGTTCGCGACACCCACGCCTGCGGAGTTGCCAACCAAAAACACCCTGTTGGCATACATGCCACCTAACTGAGCTACGTCAATCGCGACAGCGGGCGCAGGACCGTCACCGGCGATCTGCGTCGCGACAAGCGTGTCGTGATTAACCTGGTTCGTACCGGCGATTACATTAAGATTCTTCGCATAGATCGCGGCATTAGCCTGTACAGCACGGGCGATGATGTCAGTCTGATCGACACTCGAAGTATCGAGGCCCGCACCTTGCACGGTTACGAGGCCACGATTGACATTGAAGCCCGTCAGCGATCCGTCCGCGCCAAACTGCGGCACGCCCGTTGTCAGGACCGCCCGCGAGGTATTGATGAACCCGCCACCGTCCACGACGATACCGGCGGGGTTGGCCAGCACGATCTCCGCGCGGCTGCCCGCGATCTCCACATACCCCTTGATCTGACTGGCCGCCGTGCTGTTGACCTGGTTGACGATGATGCGCGCCGCCTGCCCCGCACCCAGGTTTGGGTTTCCGTTGATATAGCCCGCTTGCTGCGTGTTGACGATCGTCGGCGAGTTGTTCAGGATCGCGCCAGCATGCGACACGTCAAACTGGTTGTAGGTGTTCAGCGAAACGCCAGCGCCGCCCGGCTTGTTGATATTCACTTGCGGCAGGCCGTTGGGCGTCTGGATTACCGATGGTGCATTCGGCCCCGCACCGACGATTTGTGCGTGCGCCCACATCGGTATCGCGCCTGCGGCAATCAGCGCGCCGAATGCGGCAAGACGCAACGTGAATTGCGTCACTACCTGCACACCGCTGCGATTGAGGGTACGCCGCGTTTCGCCTGCGCTTGCTTTCCCCGCCGAGCTGGCCGTTTCTTCCGCTGCGACCAACATACCGTGCACGCGGCTGAACACCAGCCGATAATGGTTTTTATTCATACCTTGGTCTACTCGCGATTTTCGTTCGATCCGCCCTCACGGCCTCGAACATCGCAGCAATCTAATTGAAACCGTGAAAAGGCAGCGTCAAAGAGTGTCAATCGTTGCCGAGATGCGACGGACGAAACACCTCGATACGTCGCTCAACGATTGCCACGCCAATCCGACTATCTTGATATTTTGGATAACGACATACTCCGCCGACTGCAAATATCGACGGTATTGTTAATCGCAATCTGCGCGAATCTTATCTCACGCATCATCTCAAAAAAATCCCTGACAGAATTGCCAGGTTGAATCGGCACGCGCCCCGTAATCAAATCTCTTTCAACTACTTATAGGGGTTATGTTATCGCAGGGATTTGACCTGTTCGACCGCCGTATCGTCGACGCTCCGCGCCCTCGGGCGGCGCGACAGCAGCCAGCGCGCCGCGCCATCGAGCGACGTGCACAGCACCAGATAGATCAGCGCGACGAACAGGAAGATCGGCGCCGGATACACCATCAGCCGGTTGTTCACCTGCGTCGCGACGAACGACAGTTCCGGCACGCCAACGATATACGCGAGCGACGTGTCCTTCACGAGCGCGACCCACTGGTTGACGAACGACGGCGTCATGATCCGGATCGCCTGCGGCAGCAGCACGTAGCGCACCGTCTGCCAGCGCGTGAGCCCGAGCGACAGCCCGGCCTGCCATTGCCCGTCGCCCGCCGCGACGATCCCCGCATGCACCGCATGCGCGAGATACGCGCCACCGATCAGCGCCAGCGCGCACACGACCGTCGCGAGCCCCGGCACGTCCATGTGCAGCAGCACGGGCATCAAGAAATACGTCCAGAAGATCAGCATCAGCACCGGAATCGCGCGGAAGAAGCCGATGACCGCGAGCAGCAGCATGCGCGCCGGGCCGCGCGCGAGCGCCATCGCGACACCGAGCGCCACGCCGAGCACGGCCGACGCGACCGCGGACGCGAGCGCCAGCACCAGGGAAAGCGCGGCGCCGCCGAGCGGGCCGTCCGGAAACGCGCCGACCAACAGGTACGGCAGATTCGAGAGCAACAGCGAAAGATCCATCGTCAGCGTCCCGCTCCGAGCCGGTCGCGCCATTGCGTGGCCGCATACGCGCCGGCCTCGATCGCGGCCACCGCCGCGACGTACAGCACGGTCGCGACACCGAACGCGGCGAAGGTCTGGAACGTCTCCGTCTCGACCTGCCGCGACGCATACGACAGCTCGGCCACGCCGATCGCCATCGCGAGCGACGAGTTCTTCACGAGATTCATGTATTGGCCGAACAGCGGCGGCAGCGCGATGCGCACGGCCTGCGGCAGCACCACGTAGCGCAGCGACTGCATCGGCGTGAGGCCGAGCGCGGCCGCCGCGTCGTGTTGCGCGCGCCGCACGCCGCGCAAACCGGCTTCGCATTCCTCGGCGACGAAGGCAGCCGTATAGGCGCTCAACCCGACCCAGCCCGCCACGAATTCGAACGACGGCCACGCGAGCGTGACCGGGCCCACGCTCACCGCATGGCGCGCATTGAGCCACGCGATCCACGTATCGGGCAGCAACGACGCGACGCCGAAATACCAGAACAGCAACTGCACGAGCAGCGGCGTGTTGCGGAACGCGACGACGTACGCGGCAGCGACCGTGCGCGGCGCCCTGCCGCGCGCATGCCGCATCACGGCGAGCAGCAACCCGCCGACGGTCGCGGCGACGGCCGACGCGGCCGCGAGGCCGAGTGTCAGCAGGAAACCCTGCCAGAGCCAGGACAGATATTTGGGAGCCAACCCGAGCATGCTGGGGAGCGCGCACGACGCGCGCGGTCGGATGAAAACGAAAAGCGCCGCGCGGCCGAGGTTCCGGCCAAACGCGGCGCGCGTGCGGCAGCGGTCAGGTCTTGTCGCCGATCCGGAAAATGCGCGTGAGCGGCGTTTTCGTCGTCGGCCCGAACCATGCGTCGTAGATCTGCGTCGCGCGGCCGTTCGCCTCGAGCCCCTTCAGCGTGTCGTTGACGAAGCCGAGCAGGCGCGTCTCGCCCTTCGGCACGCCGACGCCCATGTAGTCGTTCGAGATCGTGAACGCCGGGATCTCGTAGTTCTGCTTGTCGGGCACGTTCGCGAGCAGGCCGATCAGCTTCGGGCCGTCCTGCGTGATGGCCTGCACGTTGCCGGCGCGCAACGCGGCGAACGCGAACGGCGTGTCGTCGTACGCGACGATCGTCGCCTTCGGGAATTTCTCGCGCAGCGTGATTTCGTTGGTCGTGCCCTTGTCGGCGCCGACGCGCAGGCCGTTCAATTGGTCGGCCGATTTCAGCACGCCCTTCTTCGCGAGAAATTGCTGGCCCGACGAGAAATACGGGATGCTGAAGTCGACCTGCTTCGCACGCTCGTCGGTGATCGTGAAGTTCGCGAGCACGAGGTCGACCTTGCCGGACGTCAGGAACGGGATGCGGTTCGCGGGGTTGGTCGGTTGCAGCTGCAGCTTCACGCCGAGCTTGTCGGCGAGCGCCTTCGCGTAATCGACGTCGAGACCGACGATGTGATTGCTTTTCGCGTCGACATAGCCGAACGGCGGATTGCTGTCGAACGTCGCGACGCGCAGCACCCCGGCCTTCTTGATGTCGTCGAGACGGTCTGCATGGGCGACGGTGCCTGCGGTAACGAGCGCGACTCCGATGAGCCACGTAGCGAGCGTGTTGATTTTCATGAGCACGACCTGATTTGTTATGGAGGCCGCCGCGGATCGCGCGGCGGCACGGTTCGAAGAACATCGCGACGGAGTGTGTCGTCGCGAAGCCGCTAACGTATCAGCGCGTGCAGTGAATCCGAACCAACAAATGGTGCTTTGCTCTGCGGGTTTCGTGATGAAGCAGACGGGCTGCGGGCACGCATTGCCGCCGCGCAAAAAAAGACGCCCGCTGCACGCAGCGGGCGCGAATCCCAGTCAAGGAGGTGTCACACGAACTACGCAGTCAGATTAAGGAAATCGGCCGCCACGGACAACGAATCGATTTCCATATCGATATGACGCGGCGCGTTCATGCCGGCACCTGGCCTGTCGAACCGCGGGTGCCGTCACATGCGCGATTGCACGTCGCAAAAAAAACGTCCCGCCAACCGGCGGGACGTTCGTCATGATGCGAGTACGCGCGACGCGCGGCCGATCACGGCTCGTGACGCAGGTACCCTTCCTTGCTCGGATCGCGCATCCGCCACGACACGATCAGCGAGATCGCGCACAGCGCGGTCACGTACCAGTAGAACGTTTCCTCGCTGCCAATCGACTTGAACCACAGCGCGACGTACTCGGCCGAGCCGCCGAAGATCGCGTTCGCCACCGCATACGACAGGCCGACGCCCATCGCGCGCACCTCCGGCGGGAACATCTCGGCCTTGATCAGGCCGCTGATCGACGTGTAGAAGCTGACGATCGCCAGCGCCACCGTGATCAGCACGAACGCGGCCACCGGGCTCGTCACACCCTTCAGCGCATGCATCAGCGGCACCGTGCCGATCACCGCGAACGCACCGAACAGGATCATCGACGTGCGGCGGCCGATCTTGTCCGACAGCGCGCCGAACACCGGCTGCATCAGCATGTAGACGAGCAGCGCGACGGTCATCACGTTGCTGGCCGTCTTCGCGTGCATGCCGGCCGTGTTCACGAGGTACTTCTGCATGTACGTCGTGAACGTGTAGAAGATCAGCGAGCCGCCGGCCGTGAAGCCGACCACCGTGAAGAACGCCCCCTTGTGCTGCCACACGCCGCGGATCGTGCCCGCGTCCTTCTTGTCGCGCGATGCGCTCGTCGACGTCTCGTCGAGCGACTTGCGCAGGTACAGCGAGATCAGCGCGGCCGCCGCGCCGACCACGAACGGAATGCGCCAGCCCCACGCTTTCAGCTCGCCGGCCGACAGCGTCTGCTGCAGGATCACGAGCACCAGCAGCGCGCACAGCTGGCCGCCGATCAGCGTCACGTACTGGAACGACGCGAAGAAGCCGCGACGGCCCTTCAGCGCCACTTCACTCATGTAGGTCGCGCTCGTCCCGTACTCGCCGCCCACCGACAGGCCCTGGAACAGGCGCGCGACCAGCAGCAGCGCCGGCGCGAGCGCGCCGATCTGCGCATAGGTCGGCAGCACCGCGATCACGAGCGACCCGCCGCACATCATCAGCACCGAGATCATCATCGCCGCGCGACGGCCATGACGGTCGGCGATGCGGCCGAACAGCCAGCCGCCGATCGGACGCATCAGGAAGCCGGCCGCGAACACGCCGGCGGTGTTCAGCAGCTGCGTCGTCGTGTTGCCGCTCGGGAAGAACGCCGGCGCGAAGTACAGCGCGCAGAACGAGTAGATGTAGAAGTCGAACCATTCGACGAGGTTGCCCGATGAGGCGCCGACGATGGCGAACACGCGTCGCCGGGTGTCATGCGCGGACAGCGCAGCTTGGTCGGTCTGGACGTCCATGGGTTGGTCTGTTCCTTTTAGTGCTTTCTGGGCGAGACGGCCGGGGCCGCCGCGTGCGGTCGCACGTGGCACCGGTTCCGGCGCACGGCGCTACGGGATTTTAGCGAAATGTAAAGTAACAAGCGCTCCGGGTTCGTCCGGATGTAGAAAATTTTTCTCCTGCCACGTGTTCGTCATATGAAAACGCCAGCCCGCAGGCTGGCGTCCGATGCAAACATTGTCGACGCGACGATCACACGCGCACTTCCGGCGGCACGTAGCGGCACTCGTAGCGCTTGCGCACGGTGCCGGCCTCGTCGACGCTCTCCAGGTACACGTCGAACTGCCAGAGCCGCGCCATGTGCTTGAGCACTTCGTCGCTGTCGTTCGACAGATGGCGGTTGTCGGTCATGAAGTGGCGCAGCGTGAGGCTGCGGTCGCCGCGCGTGTTGACGGCCCACACCTGGATGTTCGGCTCGCGGTGATGGATGTCGTACTGCCGAGACAACGCCTGCCGCACGTACTGGTAGCCGGAATCGTCGTGGATCGCCGATACCTCGAGCGAATCGCGCATGTCGTCGTCGAGCACCGAGAAGAGCCGCATCTCGCGGATCAGGTTCGGCGACAGGTACTGCGCGATGAAGCTCTCGTCCTTGAAGTTGCGCATCGCGTAGTGCATCGCCGGCAGCCACGGCGTGCCCGCGATCTCCGGAAACCACTTGTAGTCTTCCTCCGTCGGCGCTTCGCAGATCCGGCGGATGTCGCTCATCATCGAGAAACCGAGCGCATACGGGTTGATCCCGCTGTAGTACGGCTTCGTGACGGGCGGCTGGTAGACCACGTTGCTGTGCGAGTGCAGGAACTCCATCATGAAGCCGTCTTCCAGCTTCCCCTGGTTGTACAGCGTATTGAGCAGCGTGTAGTGCCAGAACGTCGCCCAGCCTTCGTTCATCACCTGCGTCTGTCGTTGCGGATAGAAATACTGGCCGATCTTGCGCACGATGCGGATCACTTCCCGCTCCCACGGTTCGAGCAGCGGCGCATTCTTCTCCGCGAAATACAGCAGGTTCTCCTGCGGCTCGGGCGGATAGCGGTCCTCCTGCTCCTCCGTGAGCTCGGGCTTCTTGCCCGGCAGCGTGCGCCACAGTTCGTTCACCTGCGACTGCAGGTACGCCTCGCGCTCGCGCCGCAGCGCCGCTTCCTTCGACAGCGACGGTTTCTGCGGCCGCTTGTAGCGGTCGACGCCGTAATTCATCAGCGCATGGCACGAGTCGAGCAGTTCCTCGACGCGATCGAGGCCGTAGCGCTCCTCGCATTCCGCGACGTAGTTCTTCGCGTACACGAGGTAGTCGATGATCGCGTGCGCGTCGGTCCACAGGCGGAACAGGTAATTGCCCTTGAAGAACGAGTTGTGCCCGTACGCCGCGTGCGCGATGACGAGCGCCTGCATCGTCATCGTGTTCTCTTCCATCAGATATGCGATGCACGGGTTCGAATTGATGACGATTTCGTAGGCGAGGCCCATCTGGCCGCGACGATAGCTCTTCTCGGTCGCGAGAAAGTGCTTGCCGAACGACCAGTGACGGTAGTTGACGGGCATCCCGACCGACGCATACGCATCCATCATCTGCTCGGCGCTGATCAGTTCGAGCTGGATCGGGTAGATGTCGAGCTCGTATTGTTCGGCGACCTGCGAGATGTGCGTGTCGTATTCCTCGAGCAATTCGAACGTCCAGTCGGACGGACACGGCAGCGGCTTGCGTTCGGCAACGTTCATACGCGCTTCCTTTTGCCCGGAACCGGGCAAGTCGGCGGCCGGCGGCGACGGTTCGGCCTGCCCGTGTTGTTGCGGTGCGGCAGGACCGGTCGTGTCGTCGCCGGAAGGGCGCGGCTCGTAGCCGCGCGACTCGTTGTGCAGATGGCGGGTCGTCATGACATTTCCACCTGCTTTTCGAACAATTCGCGAAACACCGGGTAAATGTCCGCAGCCGATTCCACTTTTTTCATCGCGAGATGCGGTTGCGACAGGGCCAGTTGCGCGTATTCCAGCCACAGATTCTGCTCTTCCGGCGCGACCTGGATATACGCGAAGTAACGCGTCTGAGTGAGGATATCCTCTTCCAGGATTTTGCGACACTTGGGCGAATCGTCAGTCCAGTTGTCGCCGTCGGACGCCTGCGCGCCGTAGATGTTCCACTCGGTCGGCGAGTAGCGCTCGCTCATCACCTTGCGCATCAGTTCCAGCGCGCTCGACACGACGGTGCCGCCGCTTTCGGTCGAATGGAAGAAGGTGTCCTCGTCGACTTCCTCGGCGCGCGTGTGGTGGCGAATGAACACCACCTCGATGCGCTCGTAGTTGCGCTTGAGGAACAGGTACAGCAGGATGAAGAAGCGCTTCGCGAGATCCTTGCGCTGCTCGTCCATCGAGCCGGATACGTCCATCAGGCAGAACATCACGGCCTGGCTCGACGGTTGCGGCTGCTTCACGCGATTGATGTAGCGCAGGTCGAACGGATCGATGAACGGAATCCGCCAGATGCGCCCTTTCAGATGATGGATCTCGGCCTCGAGCGTCGCGATTTCGGCGCGGCGGTCTTCGGGGTCGTTCTTCAGCGCTTCGAGTTGCGCCTCGAGCTCGCGCAGCTCGTTGACGAGCGGCGAGCCGAGCGCGATGCGCCGGCCGAGCGCGCTGCGCAGCGAACGCACGACGTCGATGTTGTTCGGCGTGCCTTCCGCCGACCAGCCCGCGCGCACGTTCTTCCAGCTCGGCACCGTCAGCAGGTGCGTCTTCACGAGGCGCGGCAGTTCGAGGTCGTCGAAGAAGTACTGCATGAACTCGTCGCGCGACAGCTCGAACACGAAGTCGTCCTGCCCTTCGCCCTCGTTGCTCGCCTGACTGCCTCCGCCACCCGAGCCGCCCTGCGGACGCGGGATCTTGTCGCCGCGCACGTAGTCCTCGTTGCCGGGGTGCACGTACTCGCGACGCCCGCCCGGCGCGTGCCGGAAATTCGGCTCCGCGATGTCCTTGCGCGGGATCGTGATGCTCTGCGTGCTCTGGATATCCTTGATGCTACGGTCGCGCACCGCGTCGGACACGGCACGACGAATGTAGTTCTTGACGCGACGCAGAAAGCGTTCGCGATTGGCGATGCTCTTGTTCTTGCCGGCCAGCCTGCGGTCGATGATTTGATGAAGCACTCCCGGTCTCCCGCTCGAAAGTCGATACGCCGGGACGCTCGCCGCACATGCCGTCTGCCGTCATGCGGGCGGCGTCTCTGAAAGCGCCCGTACGGACTCGCCGTACGGGCACGGTACCGCGCGCGTCATGACGACTTGCGCACGCGCAGGTACCAGTCGCAAAGCAGCCTCACCTGCTTCGGTGTATAGCCCTTCGCGACCATCCGGTTCACAAAGTCCTCATGCTTGCGCTGCTCCTCCGCCGAACCCTTGGCGTTGAATGAAATCACCGGCAACAGTTCCTCGGTGTTCGAGAACATCTTCTTCTCGATCACGACGCGCAACTTTTCGTAGCTCGTCCACACGGGGTTCTTGCCGGCGTTCGCCGCCCGCGCGCGCAACACGAAGTTCACGATCTCGTTGCGGAAATCCTTCGGATTGCTGATCCCGGCCGGCTTCTCGATCTTCTCCAGCTCCGCGTTCAGCGCGGCGCGGTCGAAGCTCTCGCCGGTATCGTGATCGCGGAATTCCTGATCCTGAATCCAGAAGTCCGCATACGTGACGTAGCGATCGAAGATGTTCTGGCCGTATTCCGAATACGACTCGAGATACGCGGTCTGGATCTCCTTGCCGATGAACTCCGCGTAGCGCGACGCGAGCACGTCCTTCACGAACGACAGGTACTTCTGCTCCGTTTCCGGCGGGAACTGCTCGCGCTCGATCTGCTGTTCGAGCACGTACATCAGGTGCACGGGGTTCGCCGCGACCTCACTCGTATCGAAGTTGAACACGCGCGACAGGATCTTGAACGCGAAGCGGGTCGACACGCCGGTCATCCCTTCGTCCACGCCCGCGTAATCGCGATACTCCTGGTACGACTTCGCCTTCGGATCGGTGTCCTTCAGGTTTTCGCCGTCGTACACCTGCATCTTCGAGAACAGGCTCGAATTCTCCGGCTCGTGCAGCCGCGACAGCACCGAGAACTGCGACATCATCTTCAGCGTGCCCGGTGCGCACACGGCCTCGGCGAGCGACGAGTTGCGGATCAGCTTCTCGTAGATCTTGATCTCTTCCGACACGCGCAGGCAGTACGGCACCTTCACGACGAAGATCCGGTCGAGCAGCGCCTCGTTGTTGCGGTTGTTGCGGAACGCCTTCCATTCCGACTCGTTCGAGTGCGCGAGAATCACGCCGTCGAACGGAATCGCGCCGAAACCTTCGGTACCCTTGAAGTTGCCTTCCTGCGTGGCGGTCAGCAGCGGGTGCAGCACCTTGATCGGCGCCTTGAACATTTCGACGAATTCGAGCAGGCCCTGGTTCGCGAGACACAGGCCGCCCGAGTAGCTGTAGGCGTCGGCATCGTCCTGCGCATACTGTTCGAGCTTGCGGATATCGACCTTGCCGACCAGCGACGAGATGTCCTGATTGTTCTCGTCGCCCGGCTCGGTCTTCGCGATGCCGACCTGCCGCAGGATCGACGGATAGCGGCGCACCACGCGGAACTGGCGGATGTCGCCGTTGTATTCGTGCAGGCGCTTGACGGCCCACGGACTCAGGATGCTTTTCAGGTAGCGGCGCGGAATGCCGTACTGTTCCTCGAGGATCGGACCATCCTCGTCGTAGTCGAACAGCCCGAGCGGCGATTCGTTGACGGGCGAGCCCTTCAGCGAATAGAACGGCACGCGCTCCATCAGTTGCTTCAGGCGCTCGGCGATCGACGACTTGCCGCCGCCCACCGGGCCCAGCAGATAGAGGATCTGCTTCTTCTCTTCAAGGCCTTGCGCAGCGTGGCGGAAATACGCGACCACCTGCTCGATCACCTCCTCCATTCCGTAGAACTCACGGAATGCCGGATACACCTTGATGACCTTGTTCGCGAAGATCCGCGACAAGCGCGGGTCGTTGCGGGTATCGATCTGTTCAGGTTCCCCGATTGCTTCCAGCATGCGTTCACCAGCCGTCGCGTACGCGGATGGATCGTTCTTGCAGAGCGCGAGATACTCCTCCAGCGAGAGCTCTTCCTCTCGCGTTTTTTCGAAGCGGTTCGCGAAGCTGCTGTAAATATCCATGCTACCTCCCTCGCCTGAGTCTGAAGACGTGCCTGCCTTCGTATGACTGCGCAGAAGCAAGCGCGTTCGAATTCATCCTAAACCCTTTCTTATTTTTTTTCACGAACTCTTCGTATGAAGTTCGTCATTCTCGACAACACCGCTTGGACAACGCATTTCGCCGTTTTACAATTGATCTCCCGAGCCGCAGAAACTGCATCCGCCGCGTCTCGTCGAACATCGAAACGTCTCGTGCGTTGGACACCGCCGACGTCGCCACTTCTCCCCTTCATCCCTATACGTTCGAGCAGTCGCGTGCGATGACACGCCGCGCGCACCGTTACAAATTTTTTTCGCAGTCCCTTACGGACATACCCGTACGACGAGCGCGGGAACATGACGTGCACGCAGCGCGTTCCTGCGTCTCCGTCGACCGGCGACGCGCACTGCACGCGACGACGCACGATCGATCGTCCGCGCTGTCACATTTCGTCCGTTGCGGAAACGACGACGCCCGCTGATCGCGGGCGTCGTTCGTCACCAAATGGGGATAGATACACGGCGCGCGCCGATCAGAACGTCTCCCAGTCGTCGCCGCCGGCGGTCGCGGCAGCCTGTGCGGGCGCGGGCGCGGCCGATGCGGCGACAGGCTGGCGCGCCGGCATCGCGGCAGGCGCGCGTTTCGGCGCGGCGTCGCGTTCGACGCGCGCGGCAGCCGGTGCAGGCGCCGCGACCGGCGCGCGCGGCGCATGACGCGCCGCAACCGCGACGGCGGTGCCCGCGCGCGCCGTTTCGTCGTCGAGCTGGAATACCGCCGCCGTTTCGCGCAGGCGCGCCGCCTGTTCGTCGAGCGATTGCGCGGCAGCCGCGGCTTCCTCGACGAGCGCGGCGTTCTGCTGCGTGACCTCGTCCATTTGCGCGACCGCACGCGCCACCTGGTCGATCCCGCCGCTCTGCTCCTCGGACGCCGCCGCGATCTCGCCCATGATGTCCGTCACGCGCTGGACCGCGCCGATCACGTCGCTCATCGTGCGCCCTGCTTCGTCGACCAGCGTCGAGCCGGTCCGGATACGTTCCACCGACGCGTCGATCAGCGCCTTGATTTCCTTCGCCGCACTCGACGAACGCTGCGCGAGGCTGCGCACTTCGCCCGCGACGACCGCGAAGCCGCGGCCTTCCTCGCCCGCCCGCGCGGCTTCGACGGCCGCATTCAGCGCAAGAATGTTGGTCTGGAACGCGATTCCCTCGATGATCGCGATGATGTCCGCGATTTTCGCCGAGCTGTCGTTGATTTCGCCCATCGTGCCGACCACCTGGCCGACCACCGTATTGCCCTTGTTTGCAATCTCGGACGCGTTCGCGGCCAGCGAGCTTGCCTGGCGCGCATTGTCCGCATTCTGCTTCACGGTGCCGGTCAGTTGCTCCATGCTCGACGCGGTTTCCTGCAGCGCCGCCGCCTGCTCCTCGGTACGCGACGACAGGTCGATGTTGCCGGCCGCGATCTGGCGGGCCGCGGTCGCGATCGACTCGCTGCCGCCGCGCACGGTGCGCACCGTGTCGACGAGCCCGCGCTGCATCCGCGCGAGGCCTTCCAGCAACTGGCCCATCTCGTCGCGCCGGTCGACGACGATCGGCCGGCGCAGGTCGCCCGCGGAGATCGCGTCGAAATGCGCCAGCGCGTCGGCGATCGGGCGTCCGATCGCGCGGCTCAGCGTCAGCCACGACAGCACCGCGGCGCCGATGCCGGCCACCAGCACGACGATCGACAGCACGCGCATCGTCTCGAATACCGATTCCGCCCGGTCGAAGCGCGCCTGCGCATCGGTGAACTGGAAGGTGCGCAGCGCTTCGCCGGCCACGGCCAGCTCGTTATAGCGCGCCTGGAGCTGCTTCGCGCCCTCGCCGATCCGGTCGTGATCGCCGGCCGCGACCGCACTCCCGAACGCGTCGCAGCTGTCCTGCAGCACCTTGCGCCGGGCGGCGACCTCCTGGGCGAGCCGGTCCTCGTCCGCGCCGCGCGGCAGCGCCAGGTATTTCTGCCACCACGCGTCGGACTGCACGCGCATCGCGCGGCTGCGCTCGACGGCCGCCGCCGAGTCGGGCGTGCCGGCCAGCAGCGCCGCCCGGTCGAGTGCGAGACGCTCGCGCGCGGCGAACATTTCCGAGACCGCCACGTTGACCGCGCTCGGCATCTGGTTCGTGAAAATTTCGCGCGTCGAATCGTTCGAACGCGTCATCCCGTACAGACCGAGCACGCCGGTGATACCCAGCAGTACCGCCAGAAACGCCATCGTCAAACCGATGCGCGCACGAATCGTCAGGTTCCTGAACACCATCATCCATCCTGTGTTGCGTCGTCATGAACGGGCCCGGCCCGTTGGCTCGAAGCATTGCTTCACTCGGTGCATTTACGACCGTGCGGCGCATAACTTGATGGTTTTCGCGTCATTATTTCGAATTATTCGTCTGTTTATTACAGACGACTGAATAATTGACGCAATTCGGGGCGGGATGGTGAAGCGGGCAGGAAGGGCGCGCCGGCAAGCGAACGCGTTGCCGGCGGCGCGAGCGGCCGTCTCGCGCGACGAACCGGCCGCGTGTCGGAATTTAGAACCGCGGATCCGACCCTAGTCGGCCAGTTCGGCGCGGGTCGGAATCGACGGCTGCGCGCCCGCGCGCGTGACCGACAGCGCCGCCGCGCGTTGCGCGAAGCGGATGGCCGCGTCGACGTCCGCGCCGGCCGCGAGCCGCGCGGAAAAGCCGCCGATGAAGGTGTCGCCGGCCGCCGTCGTGTCGACGGCCTGCACGACCGGCGCCGGATAATGCCGCGCGGCGCCGTCAGCCGTCAGCGCGAGCACGCCGCGCGCGCCGAGCGTGACCAGCACGTTGCGCGCGCCGCCGGCTTGCAGCGCCCGCGCGGCGGCCTCGGCCTCCGCCGGATCGCGCACCGGCAGCCCGGTCAGCGCGGCCGCCTCGACCTCGTTCGGGATCAGGTAGTCGACGAGCGGCAGCCAGCCCTCCGGCAGCGGTGCGACGGCCGGAGCCGGATTGAGCACCACCGTGCGGCCGAGCCGGCGCCCGGCCGACAGTGCCGCGAACACCGCGTCCGGCGGCGTCTCGAGCTGGCAGATCAGCACGTCGGCCGCCGCCAGCGCGGCTTCGTGCCGCGCGATCGTGTCGGTCGTGACCTCGCCGTTGCCGCCCGCGACGATCACGATCGCGTTCTGGCTCGCATCGTCGACGACGATCAGCGCGACGCCGGTCGACGCCGACGCGCTGGTCGCGAGCCCCGTGCAGTCGATTCCCTCGGCCTCCAGGCCCGCGCGCAGTGCCGCGCCGTGCGCATCCGCGCCGACGCAGCCGATCATCGTGACCTGCGCGCCCAGCCGGGCCGCGGCGACGGCCTGGTTGCCGCCCTTGCCGCCCGCCGCCTGCGCGAACGCATGCCCGGCGAGCGTTTCGCCCGGCAGCGGCAGCCGCGGCGCCCGCACGACGAGATCCATGTTGAGGCTGCCGACCACCGTCACGCGGCCGGCGCCCGGTGCGTTCGCCGTCATGCGCGACCGACCGGTGCGGCCGGCTCGCGGTAGACCGCCGTCGATTCGCGCAGCACGAGGCGCGGCGACACGACGCGACGGCGGCTCGGCACGGCGGTCGAACCGCCGCCGATCCGTTCGATCAGCGTCTGCGCGGCCATTTCGCCGAGCGCGCGCACCGACTGGCCGACCGTCGACAGCGCCGGATACGTGTAGCGGGAAAATTCGATGTCGTCGAACCCGATGATCGAACAGTCGTCGGGCACGCGCATCCCGCGCTCGGCCGCCGCGCGCAGCGCGCCGACGCCCATCAGGTCGTTGCCCGCGAAGATCGCGCTCGGCCGCACCGATTCGAACAGCCGCGATGCCGCGTGATAGCCGCCCAGGCACGAGAAATCGCTTTCGGCGATCGCGCCCGGCACGATGTCGACCCCGCGCTCGGCCATCGCACGGATGAAGCCGTGCACGCGCATCGCGCTGACGGCGGTGTCGGTCGGCCCGGTGATGCAGCCGATCTTCGCGTGCCCGAGTTCGAGCAGGTGGCGCGTGGCCAGGTACGCGCCGCGTTCGTGGTCGATCTGCACGAGATCGGCCGCGAGCCCCTCGATGTTGCGGTCGACGACGACGAGCGGCGCGTGCGTGTCGGCGAGCGTCTGCGCGAGCACCGCGTCCTCGCCCGCCGACGCGACGATCAGCCCGTCGATGCGCTTTTCCTGCAGCACGCGCAGGTAGTTGCGCTGCTTCACGGGATCGTCGTCCGAATTGCAGAAGAACACGCAATAGCCGTTGGCCGCGCACTGATCCTCGATACCGCGCGCAAGCTCGGCGAAGTACGGATTCGTGCTGTTCGGCACGACGAGGCCGATCGTCGCCGTCGCCCGCGCCTTCAGCGAGCGCGCCACGGCCGACGGCACGTAATTCAGCTCGCGGATCGCGCCCTCGACCTTCGCACGCACATCCGCGGACACCGGCCGCGAATTGTTCACCACGTGCGAGACGGTCGTAAACGACACGCCCGCCATGGCCGCCACATCCTTGATCGTCGCCATTTCCCGTTTCTCTCTGGTCTGTTCTGTCTGTCTTCTACCGCACGCGTGCGCGCCGGCTGCGATACGTATCGAGCACGACCGCCACCACGATCACCGCGCCCGTGATGATCCGTTTGGTCGGCTCGTTCGCACCGATCTGCGCCAGCCCAGCGGCCAGCACGGAGATGATCAACACGCCGAAGAACGTGCTGATCACCGAGCCGCGCCCGCCCATCAGGCTCGTGCCGCCGATCACGACGGCGGCGATCACCTGCAGCTCGAGGCCCGCGCCCGCGTTCGGATCGGCCGCCTCGAGCCGCGAAATCTGGAACAGCGACGCGAGCCCCGCGAGCGCGCCCATCAGTGCGAATACGAGAATTTTATACGGCCGCGGGTTAACCCCCGCAAGTCGCACCGCTTCCTCGTTCGTGCCGATCCCGACCAGATAGCGTCCGAACACGGTGCGCGTGAGCACGAACTGGGCCGCGATCATCACCGCGACCGCGATCAGGAATGCCGGCGAAATGCCCAGCGCGATCGGGTTCGACAGGAAATCGAACGCATCGCCGATATACGCGGTGCGCGAATTCGTCAGCTGGTACGCGAGGCCGCGCGCGGCCTCCAGCACGCCGAGCGACACGATGAACGACGGAATCCGCCAGCCGACCGTGACCGCGCCGGTCAGCGCGCCCGTCGCGGTCGCGACCGCGATCCCGATCAGCGCGGCCGGCAGCGGCCCCCACTGCCATTTCAGCGCGGCGACGCTGACCATCGACGCGGCCAGCGCGAGCACCGAGCCGACCGACAGGTCGATCCCGGCGATGATCAGCACGAAGGTCATTCCGACCGACATCACGACGAGATCGGGAATCTGGTTCGCGATCGTGCTGAACGTGTCGTAGGTCAGGAAATGCGAACTCAGCACGGAGAACAGCGCGATCATCGCGGCCAGCGCGCCGGCCAGCCCGAGATAGTTCGACAGGCCGAGCCGCGTGCCGGACAGCGTGCGCGCGCGGCGCCCCGTCACGTCCTGCTGCGCGCCTGCGTCGGTCGGGGATACGGGAGGCTGGGTCATTGCTGTGGTCCTGTCGTCGAAGTGCCCGGAGCGGCGCCGTGCGCCTGCCCCGCGTCCGGATGCTGCATGGCCGCCGCCGGCGTCTCGCGGCCGAAGCCGGCGAACGCCGCGGCCAGCAGCGCATCCTGGGTCCAGTTGCCGCGCTCGAACACGGCGGTCATGCGGCCGGCCGACATCACGCCGATCCGGTCGCAGATCAGCATCAGCTCGCGCAGGTCGCTCGATACGACCACGAGCGCGCGGCCTTCGCGCGCGAGCGCGCCCATCAAAGTGTAGATCTCGAATTTGGCGCCGACGTCGATCCCGCGAGTCGGCTCGTCGAACAGCAGCACGCCCATGTCGCGCGCGAGCCAGCGGCCGATCACGACCTTCTGCTGGTTGCCGCCCGACAGCTCGCCGACCGGCTGCGCCGCCCCGTGCGTGCGGATTCGCAGCGCGTCGATCTGCTGCTCGGCCAGCGCCGTTTCGCGCCCCGAATCGACGATGCCGCCACGCGCGAGCCGGTCGAGCTGGCCGAGCGACACGTTCGCGGTGATCGACTGCGACAGCAGCAGACCTTCGCCCTTGCGATCCTCGGTGATCAGCGCGATGCCGTGCTTCACCGCGTCGACGGGCGACGCGATCCGCGCCGGCTTCAGCGGCTGGCCGACGGCGATCGTGCCGGCATCCGGCGTATCGGCGCCGTAGATCAGTCGCAGCAGCTCGGTGCGCCCCGCGCCGATCAGCCCCGAGATGCCGAAGATCTCGCCCGCGCGCACCTCGAGCGACACGTCGCGCACGGCCGTCCCGCGCGTGAGGCCCGATACGGCGAGCCGCGGCGCGCCGAAACGACGTTCGCCGAGATCGATGTGTTCGCCGATCTCGCGCCCGACCATCAGCGTGACGAGCCCGTCGGACGTCGTCGCCGCCATGTCGCCCGTATGCACGAGCCGGCCGTCGCGCAGCACCGCGACGCGCTCGGCGACGCGCGCGAGCTCTTCGAGCCGGTGCGAGATGTAGACGATCGCGACGCCGCGCGCCTTCAGCCGGTCGATCTGCTCGAACAGCAGCTCGACTTCGCGCGCGGTCAGCATCGCGGTCGGCTCGTCGAGGATCAGCACGCGACAGTCGCCGATCAGGTTGCGCGCAATCTCGACCATCTGCTGGTGGCCGATGCCTAGCGCGCCGACCGGCGTATCGGGATCGACCGCGTCGAGCCCGACCTGCGCCATCGCGGCGCGGGCGTCGTCGCGCAGCCGCGCGCGGTCGATGATCCCGAAGCGCCGCGGCAGGCGGTTCAGGAACAGGTTTTCGGCGACGGTCAGCGTCGGCAGCAGGTTCAGCTCCTGCATCACCATGCGCACGCCGAGCGCCTCGGCCTGCGTGCGGCTCGCCGGCGCATAGGCCTCGCCGCCGAGTTGCATCGTGCCGGTGGTCGGGTCGACGAGCCCGCCGATGATCTTCGACAGCGTGCTCTTGCCGGCGCCGTTCTCGCCCGTCAGCGCGAGCGCCTGGCCCGCGTCGAGCGTCAGCGTGACGTCGGCGAGCACGGGTTCGGCATAGGTTTTGCCGATGCCGGATACGGACAGCACGGGATGGGCTGAACGGGAGGGTTGGAAGGTCGGTTCCATCGCGATCCTGGTTGCGGCCGCGCGCACGGGGCGCGCGGGTATGACGCTCACAAGTGCATGTGCATGCAGTGGCCGTGATCGCGCTCACACCGGATAACGGCCGCCACGCCGGATTCTTGAGGGCAGCGGCCGCACCGGGGCGGCGTTACTTCGTCACGAGATCCACCGGCGTCTCGACCACGCCGGACATGTCGGCCTGCTTGCGATGCTCGGCGATCGCCTTGAGCGCCGTGTCGATGCCGAACACGGCCTGCTTCGCCGCGTACTGGTCGGCGGTCGCGAGCACGCGGCCGTCCTTCAGCATCGGCTTGATCGCGTTGATGTTGTCGTAGCCGACCACGAGCACCTTGCCCTGCTTGCCGGCCGCGCGCACGGCCGACACGGCGCCGATCGCCATGTTGTCGTTACCGCACAGCAGCGCCTTCAGGTTCGGGTATTCGTTGAGCATCGCGGCGGCCACCGCATTGCCCTTGTCGATCTCCCATTCGCCCGACTGCACCGACACGACCTTCATCCCGCCCGCCTTCATCGCGTCCTGGAAGCCGGCCGTGCGCTGCTGCGCGTTGGTCGTCGTCGACACGCCTTCGACGATGCCGACCTGGTCGCCCGCCTTCAGCCGCTTCGCGAGGTAGTCGCCGATCTTGCGCGCGCCCTTGCGGTTGTCCGGGCCGACGAACGGCACGTTCAGGTTCTTCGACTTCAGCACGTCGGGGTCGAGCCGGTTGTCGATGTTCACGACGATGATGCCCGCGTCGACGGCCTTCTTCACGACCGGCACGAGCGCCTTCGAATCGGCGGGTGCGATCACGATCGCGTCGACCTTCGAGACGATCATCTGCTCGACGATGCGGATCTGGTTCGCGGTGTCGGTTTCGTCCTTGATGCCGTTGGTGATCAGGTCGAACTGGTTCGCGTTGTGTTTCTGGTATTCCTTCGCGCCCGTTTCCATGGTCAGGAAGAACTCGTTGGCGAGCGACTTCATCACGAGCGCGACCTTCGGCTTGCCCGCCGATTGCGCGTGGACGGCCGGTGCGGCGGCCACCGCGACGGCGGCGAGCGCGGCGGTCAGGAAGCGACGGCGAAAGCGGACATTCATACACATCTCCTGGCGACTGGCCCGAAGGGCCGGATTGTTGTTTGACTGTTGTTTTAATGTGAGCAAACGTTTGCGCCACACTACCCGGGCAATGGCCATCGATGCTGCTGTCGGTACCACGGAATGGAAGCGAGGCAGACGGCCGACTGCCTGGCGCGTGCTGTCGTTGACGCGCCACCGCCGGCGGGAGGCCGGCGGAGTGAAGGCTATGCTGTACCGATTCGCTTCGGCGCGCAACCTGTCTGATCAATATTTAAGGGTTTATTCGGAGCGCGCGAGCGCGCTTCACGACGCGCAAATACGACACTCGCGATGCCGGCGGCGGCTCGCCGGAGCGCTTTGCAGGCGGCTGGCCAGCGAGGAAGCGGATCGTTCCGGACAACGCGCTCGCGTCGACGGTCGGCACGAAGCTCGGCCGCATTCGCCGTCGCGACATGTCGTCGACCGTGACGGAACCGCGCGGCGATTCGCACGCGCGGCCTTGTGAATGAGGACGACTGCCGATCGTGCGTTCCGCGCCAAGGCCTGGCGTTGCAGGTCGTTCTGTTTTTCTGTTGGTCGGCAACATGGGGCGATCGTCGCCTGGCACGACGCACGGCGCGGTATCGCTCGGCGGGTGCTTGAGCCGTGATGGCGGCCATCGCCTGTCGCGCCCGGCGCCGTATGCGGCACCGCACGCGGGGTGCAAGTCGCGCCATCCGCGGCAACGGCCCGGACGGCGCGCGACGTGCACCGGTCAAACGGCTTCGCGCAACAGCCCGGCGATTTCCGCTTCGTTCAGGTGCGGGGCGAACATTTCGATCAGCCGGTACGCGTACGCACGCAGGAACGCGCCCTTGCGCAGCCCGACCCGCGTCGTGCTCGCCTCGAACAGGTGCTGCGTATCGAGCGCGACGAGCCCCGTGTCGCGCTGCGGATCGTAGGCCATCGCCGCGACCACGCCGATCCCCATCCCGAGTTCGACGTAGGTCTTGATCACGTCCGCATCGATCGCGGTCAGCACCACGTCGGGCACGGCGCCCGCCTGCGTGAACGCCTGGTCGATGTGCGAGCGGCCCGTGAAGTCCTGGTCGTACGTGATGATCGGGTATTCGGCGATCTCCTCGAGCGTCAGGTTCTCGCGGCCGACGAGCGGGTGGCCCTTCGGCACGACGACCGTGTGGTGCCACGAATAGCACGGGAACGTGACGATGTCCGGATAGCGGTCGAGCGCCTCGGTCGAGATGCCGAGATCGGCCTCGCCGTTCAGGATCATCTGCGCGATCTGCTGCGGGCTGCCCTGGCGCAGCGCGAGATGCACCTTCGGGAACACGTCGGTGAACTGCCGGATCACCTTCGGCAGTGCGTAACGCGCCTGCGTGTGCGTCGTCGCGACGACGAGGTGGCCGCTGTCCTGATCGGCAAACTGGCGCGCGACGCGGCGCAGGTTCTCGGCGTCGAGCAGCATCCGCTCGATCAGCTGGTGCACGGCCTTGCCGGGCTCCGTCAGCCCCGTCAGCCGCTTGCCGCGCCGGATGAAGATGTCGACGCCCAGCTCGTCCTCGAGATCCTTGATCTGCTTCGACACGCCCGACTGCGACGTGTACAGCACGTTCGCGACTTCCGTCAGGTTCATGTTCTGGCGCACCGCTTCGCGCACGAACCGCAATTGCTGAAAATTCATGGGTATGCCTCTTAGGCTGTCGTTGTTTGATTGTCGAATCGGAGCGATGCCCGCCCTCTGCCCTGCATTGTCTCGTCAACGCGCGGGAAATACCCGCACGGCGCGCGGCACGGCCGTCGCACCGTCGCCGACCTGCAGCGACAGCGCCCGCCATGCGTCGCGGTCGAGTTCCGCCTCGAGCGCGCCGCCGGCGCGCGCCTCGAGCTCCACGCGCACCGAACCGCCGAGCGGAATCACGCGCCGCACGTCCACCGCGATGCCGTCGCGGTGCCCTTCGCCCGCCGGCCACAGCTGCAGATCGTGCGGCCGCACGTACGCGTGCGCGGGGCCCGCGAAATCGGCGTCGACCTCGATCGGCGCGGCCGCGCCTTCCGCGACGAAGCCGCGCCCGGCAACCGTGCCCGGCAGCCGGTTCGCCGCGCCGAGGAACTCGTACACGAACGCGCTTTGCGGATGATCGTAGACGTCCTGCGGGCTGCCGACCTGCTCGACGTGGCCGCGATTCAGCACGACGATGCGATCGGCCACTTCGAGCGCCTCTTCCTGGTCGTGCGTGACGAAGATCGTCGAGATGTGCAGGTCGTCGTGCAGGCGACGCAGCCAGCCGCGCAGCTCCTTGCGGACCTTCGCGTCGAGCGCGCCGAACGGTTCGTCGAGCAGCAGCACCTTCGGCTCGACCGCGAGCGCGCGGGCGAGCGCGATACGCTGGCGCTGCCCGCCCGACAGCTCGGACGGATAGCGCTGCGCGAGCCAGTCGAGCTGCACGAGCTTGAGCAGCTCGTGCACCTTGTCGCGAATCGCGGCTTCCGACGGCCGCTCGCGGCGCGGCTTCACGCGCAGCCCGAACGCGACGTTCTCGAACACCGTCATGTGGCGGAACAGCGCGTAATGCTGGAACACGAAGCCGACCTGGCGGTCGCGCGCGCCGACCGACGCGACGTCGAGCCCCTGCAGCACGACCTGGCCGGCGTCCGCGTGCTCGAGGCCCGCGATCACGCGCAGCAGCGTGGTCTTGCCGCAGCCGGACGGGCCGAGCAGCGCGACCAGTTCGCCGGGCGGGAAGTCGAGCGAGACGTTGTCGAGCGCCGTGAAATCGCCGAAGCGCTTCTGAAGGTTACGGACGGTGATACCCATTCTGGTTGCCTCTTTACGATTTCGACGAAACGGCGGCGACAGGGCCGGCATGTGCGGGAACGGCGTCGTGCGTGTCGGCCAGTTCGGCGGCGAGGTGACGCTCGGCGAGCAGCTTCAGCGCGAGCGTGACGAGCGCGAGCAGCGCCAGCACCGACGCCACCGCGAACGCCGCCGCGAAGTTGTATTCGTTGTACAGGATCTCGACGTGCAGCGGCATCGTGTCCGTCACGCCGCGGATGTGGCCCGACACGACCGACACCGCGCCGAACTCGCCCATCGCGCGTGCATTGCACAGGATCACGCCGTACAGCAGGCCCCACTTCACGTTCGGCAGCGTCACGCGGCGAAAGATCTGCCAGCCCGACGCGCCGAGCACGCGCGCGGCCTCTTCCTCGTCGGTGCCTTGCGCCTGCATCAGCGGAATCAGCTCGCGCGCGACGAACGGGAACGTGACGAAGATCGTCGCGAGCACGATGCCCGGCACTGCGAAGATGATCTGCACGTCGTGCCCCTGCAGCCACGGCCCGAGCCAGCCCTGCGCGCCGAACAGCAGCACGTATACGAGGCCCGAGATCACCGGCGACACCGAGAACGGCAGGTCGATCAGCGTCGTCAGCAGCGCCTTGCCGCGGAACTCGAACTTCGCGATCGCCCACGATGCGCACACGCCGAACACGAGGTTCAGCGGCACCGCGATCACGGCGACGGTCAGCGTCAGCTTGATCGCCGACCATGCATCGGGATCGGCCAGCGATTCGAAATAGAAGCCGACGCCCTTGCGCAGCGCCTCGACGAACACCGCGGCGAGCGGCACGACGAGGAAGAACGCGAGGAACGCCAGCGCGATGCCCGTGAGCAGCCAGCGCACGACGCGCGACTCGCTGACGGGATCGAGCCGCTTCGCGGCACGCGCGGCGGGCGACGGGGTTTTCAGCACGACGGTGGCCTCCTGGCTCATTGCTGGCCTCCTGCTGCGACGGCGGCGACAGCGGCGGGCGCCGGGCCGCTCGCGCCCTTGCTCGTCCGGCGCTGCAGATACCACTGCAGCGTGTTGATCAGCAGCAGCATCAGGAACGACACGACCAGCATCACGACCGCCAGCGCGGTCGCGCCCGCGTAGTCGTACTGCTCGAGCTTCGTGATGATCAGCAGCGACGTGATCTCGGATTTCATCGGCACGTTGCCGGCGATGAAGATCACCGAGCCGTATTCGCCCAGCGCACGCGCGAACGCGAGCGCGAAACCGGTGAGCAGCGCCGGCAGCACGGCCGGCAGCACGACGCGGCGGAACGTCAGCCAGCGCGACGCACCGAGGCACGCGGCGGCCTCTTCCTGCTCGCGCTCGAAATCCTCGAGCACCGGCTGCACGGTGCGCACGACGAACGGCAGCCCGATGAAGGTCAGCGCGACCAGCACGCCGGCCGGCGTAAACGCGATCTTGATGCCGAGCGGCGCCAGATACTGGCCGACCCAGCCGTTGGTCGCGTAGACGGCCGCGAGCGAGATGCCGGCCACCGAGGTCGGCAGCGCGAACGGCAGGTCGACGATCGCGTCGACGAGGCGCTTGAACGGGAACGTGTAGCGCACCAGCACCCACGCGACGAGGAAGCCGAACACGGCGTTGATCAGCGCGCCGCCGAGCGCTGCCGAGAACGTCAGCCGGTACGACGCGAGCACGCGCGGCGACGTGACGGCGGTGACGAACTGGTCCCACGACAGCGTCGCGGTCTTCAGGAACGTGGCGGCGAGCGGAATCAGCACCACGAGGCTCAAATAGGCCACCGTGATGCCGAGTGTCACGCCGAAACCGGGCAGCGCGCTCGGCTTGCGAAAGGTGTACGTCGTCATCGGATGCTCTTGCTGGGTCGATGCTGCTCACGGGTCCGACGCAAACGCCGGCGCAGTGAATCGCGCCGGCGGGCCGTCGGGGATGCGGCGCGCTGTCGTGGCGCGCCGCTTGTCGTTATGGCGTTACTGCGGCTTGTAGATCGAGTCGAACACGCCGCCGTCCGCGAAATGCGTCTTCTGCGCATTCGTCCAGCCGCCGAACGTGTCGTCGACCGTGTACAGCTTCAGCTTCGGAAACTGCTTGGTCAGCTCCGCCGACACGTTCTTCGAACGCGGCCGGTAGTAGTTGCGCGCGGCGATTTCCTGGCCCTGCGGGCTGTACAGGAAATTCAGGTAGGCCTCCGCCAGCTTGCGCGTGCCTTTCTTGTCGACCACCTTGTCGACCACCGCGACGGGCGGCTCGGCCAGGATGCTCACCGACGGCACGACGATCTCGAACTTGTCGGTGCCGAATTCCTTGACCGACAGGAACGCCTCGTTTTCCCATGCGATCAGCACGTCGCCGATCCCGCGCTGCACGAAGCTCGTCGTCGCGCCCCGCGCGCCCGAATCGAGCACGCCTGCGTTCTTGTAGAGCTTCGTGACGAATTCCTTCGCCGTCTGCTCGTTGCCGCCCGGCTTGTGCAGCGCGTATGCCCACGCGGCCAGGTAGTTCCAGCGCGCGCCGCCCGACGTCTTCGGGTTCGGCGTGACGATCGAGATGCCCGGCTTGGTCAGGTCGTCCCAGTCCTTGATCCCCTTCGGATTACCCTTGCGCACCAGGAACACGATCGTCGACGTGTACGGCGACGCGTTGTCGGGCAGGCGCTTCTGCCAATCCTTGGCCACGAGCCCCTTGTTCGCGAGCGCGTCGATGTCGTAGGCGAGCGCCAGCGTGACGACGTCGGCCTGCAGGCCATCGAGCACCGAGCGCGCCTGCGCGCCCGACCCGCCGTGCGACTGCTTGAAATTGACCGTTTCGCCCGTCTTCGCCTTCCACTCCTTGCCGAACGCCTGGTTGAAATCCTGATACAGCTCGCGCGTCGGGTCGTACGACACGTTCAGGAAAGTCGTATCGGCCTGGGCATGCGTCACGACGCCCAGCGCCGCCGCCGCGCCCAGCGCGAGTGTTGCGATCAGGCGGCCCACTCCGCCCACCAGCCCCGTGTTGCGCTTCGCCATCCTTGGTTCTCCAGTGTTGTCGGTATTGCGATGTCGGGCCAGTCTATCGAACGGGTTACATGATTAAAAATAATCGTTCCTCATTTTTTAATACTCAAAAGTGCTAACGCAGACGGGATGGACGGTTGCGGCGGATAAACCGGCGTCCGGGCGTCGCGAAATCACGCCGGAACCGGCGCGATCGCGTCGAACCTCAAGTAACACTTGAAATTCACCAAGTACTGTATAAAAATACAGCTCACTGTCTATCCATACAGTTGAGCCATGACCAAACTCACCGCCCGTCAGCAGCAAGTGTTCGACTTGATCCGTCGCGCGATCGAGCGCTCCGGATTCCCGCCCACCCGCGCCGAGATCGCGGCCGAACTGGGCTTCAGCTCGCCGAACGCGGCCGAGGAGCACCTGCGCGCGCTGGCGCGCAAGGGCGTGATCGAGCTGGCCGCCGGTGCGTCGCGCGGCATCCGGCTGCTCGGCGTCGACGACGCCCCGCACCAGTTCACGCTGCCGCACGCCGCGCTGATGCAACTGTCGCTGCCGCTCGTCGGCCGCGTCGCGGCCGGTAGCCCGATCCTCGCGCAGGAGCACATCTCGCAGCACTACGCGTGCGATCCCGCGCTGTTCACCAGCAAGCCCGACTACCTGCTGAAGGTGCGCGGCCTGTCGATGCGCGACGCCGGCATTCTCGACGGCGACCTCCTCGCCGTGCAGAAGCGCACGGAAGCGAAGGACGGCCAGATCATCGTCGCGCGTCTGGGCGACGACGTCACGGTCAAGCGCCTGATGCGCCGGCCCGGCGGCCTCGAGCTGATCGCGGAGAACCCGGATTACGAAAACATCTTCGTCAAGGCCGGCAGCGCGGATTTCGCGCTGGAAGGCATCGCCGTCGGGCTGATTCGCTCGGGCGAACTCTGACATTCCGTCTCGCTCAGGAGAACATCATGGAACGCCTTGCCCGCCTGCTGCCTTTCCGTCAATTCGGTCGCCTGCGTCATCTGCGCGGCCGCACGCCCTGCGCACCGCTGTCCGCGGCGGCGCCTGTGCATGAAGAAGTCGCAGTCGAACGGCAGGCGTCCCTGCTGCCGTCAGCGCTGCCCGCGTTCGCGCGGGTATCGCTGAACGCCGGTCTGAATCACGCGGAACCCGCACGCCGCGCGCCGGTGCGCGTCTATCACGGCCGGTCGCGCTTGATCATGGTCGGCACGATCGATGCCGTCTGCCGAATGATCGATCGCTGCATCGCAGAGGAACGATCGGCCACGCCGGGCGGTCTCTGATTGCGGAACCTTCCCGCACCGGAGGCAACGTGACCGAATCGCCGCGCCGTACAGGGCGACTCAAGCCCCTGCTGATCGTCGCGCTGATCGTCGCCGTCATTGCGGCGCTCGGCTATGCGTACGCGTCGCCGTATGTCGCGCTCGGTCGCCTGAAATCGGCGATCGATGCGCGCGATGCGCAGGCGATCAGCGAGTATGTCGACTTTCCATCGCTGCGCATCAGCCTGAAGCAGCAGGTCACGGAAGAGTTGATGCGCCGGATCGACGCAGTGAAGAAGAACAACCCGTTCGCGGTGATCGGCGCGCTGATCGGGTCCGCGTTGATCGGTCCGCTGGTCGATGCGTACGCGACGCCGGAAGGCGTCGCCGCGCTGATGAGCGGATTGCCGCCGCGCGGCAATCCGGGCGAACGTCCGCCTGAGTGGTCGAATCAGCCGCCGGCAGGCAATGCACCCGGCACCACGCCTGCCGCATCGCCCGCCAATCCGGCGCCGGCAAGTGCGGGGGTATCGGGCAGCAACGCGGTCGCTTCGGCGGCATCGTCGCCGGCGCCCGCGCCTGCCGCACCGGCCAGCCCGAGCGAAGCCACGCAAGCGCCGCACCAGCAGCAAACCAGCGCGGGCTACCGAAATATCGATGAATTCGTCGTGACGTATCAGCGCAGTGCCGACGGCACACGCTATGCGGCGATCTTTCACCGCTTCGGGCTGTTCTCGTGGAAATTGTCCGGGATCGACCTGCATGCGTAGCAGGCCGCTCTGGACGCCTGCCGTGCTGATGCAGCGCGGTGCGTGACCGGCACGCATCGCCGGTCACGCAGTCGTCCAGTCTTTAGATCATTTGCCGTTCGCCGTGGCCGCCTCACGCTCGCGCGCGATTTCGGCCTTCTGCTCTTCCGCCGACGAACACGCCACCAGGATGCTGCAGTTCACGCGATCGAGCAGTTGCGTATTGCCCGACCCCATCCACCATCTCGACAATCCGCTGCGGCACCGGTGGCCGACGACGACGAGGTCGACTTTCAGTTCCGACGCGAGATTCGCGATTTCGTCGATCGGATACCCGAACGCGAAATGGCCTTCGGCCTGTACGCCGCGCTCACGCAGCCAGTTCACGCCTTCCTGCAGGATTTCGCGCGCGGTTTCCTCGAAGCGGCCGCATGCGACATCGGTCAGCAAACCTGCACTTTGCGCAATGCTCGAACGCATGTCGACGACCGACAGCAAATGCGTCTCGGCTTTCAGGTCCATTGCGAGATTGGCCCCGCAGCGCAGTGCCTTGCGCCCTTCGAGCGTGCCGTCGTAACACAGCAAAATCTTGTTGTAGCTAGCCATGAGACCTCCCTATCGCGACAACGAGCCTACGCATTCATCATGGTGCGCCGCAATTCAGGACGCAAGGGATGGAAAACGCTGATTCGCCCCGCGCGGCGCGTGCGCGATGATGCGGTGCACGATCGGTGCGCGCTTGCATCGCACCGGGCAGGCATGCCCTGAAGCGATGCAGCCGATGCACTAGAATGGCCCGTTCATACTCCAGCGGGCCACCGTACGCTGGCGTCGTGCGCTTCGGTCATGCCCATGTGACACGCATCCGTCCGATCCGTTCGCAAACCGGCCACGCTCGGGCAATGGAACGCGCCCGCTTACAACGACAACCTGCCCATGTCCGTCGCACCGATCGATTTCCGCAACGTCGAAAAGCGCTATGGCGACAAGCTGGTCGTCAACGGTCTGTCCTTCAACGTGAAGGCCGGCGAATGCTATGGCCTGCTCGGGCCGAACGGCGCCGGCAAGACGACCACGCTGAAGATGCTGCTCGGCCTCGCGCACCCCGATGCCGGCACCATTTCGCTGTGCGGCGAACCGGTTCCATCGCGGGCGCGACATGCACGCCAGCGGGTCGGCGTCGTCCCGCAGTTCGACAATCTCGACCCCGACTTCACCGTACGCGAGAACCTGCTCGTCTTCAGCCGCTATTTCGGGATGTCGGCGCACGCCGCACGCGCGCTCGTGCCGCCGCTGCTCGAATTCGCGAAGCTGGAAAACAAGGCCGACGCGAAGGTCGGCGAGCTGTCGGGCGGCATGAAGCGCCGCCTCACGCTCGCCCGTGCGCTCGTCAACGATCCCGACGTGCTGGTGCTCGACGAGCCGACGACGGGCCTCGATCCGCAGGCGCGACACCTGATGTGGGAGCGACTGCGTTCGCTGCTTGCGCGCGGCAAGACGATCCTGATCACCACGCACTTCATGGAAGAAGCCGAGCGGCTGTGCGATCGGCTGTGCGTGATCGAGGAAGGCCGCAAGATCGCCGAAGGCGCGCCGCATGCGCTGATCGAATCGGAGATCGGCTGCGACGTGATCGAGATCTACGGGCCCGATCCGGCCGCGCTGCGCGACGAGTTGTCGGCGTTCGCGAAGCACACGGAGATCAGCGGCGAGACGCTGTTCTGCTATGTGAGCGACCCCGAACCGCTCAGCGCGCGCCTGAAGGGCCGCGCGGGGTTGCGCTATCTGCATCGGCCGGCCAATCTGGAAGATGTGTTCCTGCGGCTCACGGGCCGCGAAATGCAGGACTGATCGACCATGGACGTCCGCAACTATTCCGCCACCACGCCATCGGCCCCGCCGCGCGAGTCGCGCTTCGCGATCGCGATGCCCGCGAACGCAAGCAACTGGATCGCCGTCTGGCGGCGCAACTATCTCGTGTGGCGCAAGCTCGCGCTCGCGTCGATGTTCGGCAATCTCGCCGATCCGATGATCTACCTGTTCGGGCTGGGTTTCGGACTCGGCCTGATGCTCGGCCATGTCGACGGCGTGTCGTATATCGCGTTCCTTGCGGCCGGCACGGTCGGGTCGAGCGTGATGATGTCCGCGAGCTTCGAGTCGATGTATTCGGGTTTCTCGCGGATGCACGTGCAGCGCACGTGGGAAGCGATCATGCACACGCCGCTCGCGCTCGGCGACATCGTGCTCGGCGAGATCGTGTGGGCGGCCAGCAAGGCGATGCTGTCAGGGGGCGCGATCATGCTGGTCGCGGGCGGGCTCGGCTACGCGCAGTTTCCGTCGATGCTCGCGGTGCTGCCCGTGATCGCGCTGGCCGGCCTCGCGTTCGCCAGCATCGCGATGATCGTCACGGCGCTCGCGCCGTCCTACGATTTCTTCATGTTCTATCAGACGCTCGCGCTGACGCCGATGCTGCTGCTGTCCGGCGTGTTCTTCCCGATCACGCAGTTGCCGCCGATCGCGCAGCACGCGGCGCGGGCGCTACCGCTCGCGAATGCGGTCGAGCTGATCCGGCCCGCGATGCTCGGCCGGCCGGCGACCGACATCGCGCTGCACGTCGCGGTGCTCGCCGGCTACGCGGTCGGCGGATTCCTGCTGTCCGCATGGCTGTTCCGGCGGCGGATGATGCGCTGACGGCCGGCGCACCCGGCGCCGGCTTCATGCGACGACGTTACTCGTCGTCGTCGCTCCACGGAATTTCGACGTCGGTCAGGAACGCGACGGTCGCGAGCGGCCCGCCTTCCTGGCGGCCGAGCTTGCCGTCCGCGCGATGCCATTCGACGCGGAACTGCGTACCCGGATCGTCGGCCACCAGATACACCGTGCGCAGTTCTTCCTTGTCGGCTTCGTCCACCGGGCCGTCGAACGACACCAGCATCTTCTGCGGCCACAGGCCGTTGACCGGATCGTAGATGCGATCGCCTTGCGGAATGTCGATGCTGGCCTCGACACCGATCGTTGCGGAGGCCTCGATGATCATCGTGCCGAGCGCTTGCAGCACGGCAGTCGCCCGCGCGGAATTGGCCTGGCGGATCGCGAGATCGCCGCGCGTCAGCGCCTTTTCGAGTCGAGGATGAATCTTCGGTTGGGTCATGCGTTTTCCTGTTTGCTTCTTGTAAAGGGCGCCGCACGCGTGAAGCCGCGGCGCCGGATGAATACGACGACGGCGCGCGACTGGCGCGCCGTTTGCGTGCGTCAGAACCCGAACGCGATCGCGAGCAAGCCGCTCGCGATCCCGAACACGACGACGAGCGTCGCGACGATCGCCAGCATGGTCGGCTTGAACGAACGCGCAAGCATCGCGAGCGACGGCACGCTGATCGGCGGCAGCGTCATCAGCAGCGCGGCGGCCGGACCGACGCCCATGCCGAGCGACAGCATCGCCTGGATGATCGGCACCTCGCCGGCCGTCGGAATCACGAACAGCATGCCCGCGACCGCGAATGCGACGATCCAGCCGAGATGATTGCCGATGTCCGGGCCGATATGCGGAAACAGCCACGCGCGCGCGGCGCCGAGCAGCAGCACGAGCACGATGTATTCGGGCACGAGCCGCACGGCCATGCGCGCGAGCAGTTTCATCCAGCGGACGAACGGATTGCCAGCCGCGGCCTGTTCGGCCGCCAGCGCGGCGAGCTGGGCATCGTCGATGCTGCGGTCTTCAGGACGCGCAATGCGGTTCAGCAGGTAGCCGATCCCGAACACCATCGCGATGCCGAGCACGAGGCGCAGCGCGCTCCAGTGCCAGCCGAGCACGAAGCCCATGAACACCAGCGCGGCCGGGTTCAGCACCGTGTTGCCGAGCCAGAACGCGACCGCGCCGCCCGGCGATGCATGACGCGCCCGCAGCCCCGCGACGACCGGCGCCGCGCAGCACGTGCACATCATCCCCGGCAGCGACAGCAGCCCGCCCGCGGCGACGCTGCCGAACCCGGTGCGGCCGAGCACGCGCGCCACCCAGTGCGCGGGCAGCAGCGCCTGCACGGCCGAGCCGAGCAGCAGGCCGAGCACCATCGCCTGCCAGATCGCCTTGCCGTATGCCCACGCGTAGTCGAGCGCCGCCTTCAGCGACGGCTCGGGGGCGGCCGCCGACGTACCCATCAGGATCGACTGGCCGATCGAATGATGCTCGGCGGCAACGAACGCCTTGTTGTAGTACGGGAACCATTTCACATAGAAGAGCCCCGCGACCGCGATCAGCAGGAAGGTCATCCAGCCGAGGGCGGGACTGGGT